>JAQGKJ010000691.1 GCA_028290165.1 Bradyrhizobium sp.
GGACTCATCACGGTGACCTCGCCGGCCGACGGCATCGAGCGCCGCCTCGGATACCAGAGGCTTGCCGAATATCCGCTCTATGTCAGCGCCGGGCTGGAGACCTCGGCGATCCGCTCGCGCTGGCTGACCACGATGGGCAGCTACCTGATTTTCGGCCTTCCGGCCACGGCGCTTTTGTTTCTAATCCTGTTGCTCGTGCTGGCCCGAACGCGGCGGCTTTATTTCGAGTCCGCCAAAAGGCTGGAGGCCGAGGAAGCGCTAAAGCACGGTCAGCGGCTCGAGGCGCTGGGCCAGCTCACCGGCGGGGTCGCGCATGATTTCAACAATCTTCTGACGGTGATCCGCGCTTCCGTCGATCTGTTGCGGCGGCCGCATCTCAACGAGGAGCGGCGGCTGCGCTACATCGATGCGATTTCGGACACCGTCACCCGCGCCGCGAAATTGACGGCGCAGCTTCTAGCCTTCGCGCGCCGGCAGACCCTCAAACCCGAAGTGTTCGATGTCGGCGAGTGCGTGGAGACGCTGAGCGAGATGATCGGCACCCTGACGGGATCGCCGATCGAGATCGTCACCGATGTGCCGGAGGAGCCTTGCCTGATCGACGCCGACGCAGGCCAGTTCGAGACCGCGCTGATCAACATGGCCGTCAACGCGCGCGATGCGATGGGCGGCCAGGGCCGGCTCACGATTTCGGTGCGTACGGCGGCGAACTTTCCCGGTCCCGCCCCGCATCCGGAAAGCCCTCATGGCTATGTTGCCGTCTCCGTCGACGATACCGGCATCGGCATCCCGCAAGACCAGTTCGGGCGCATCTTCGAGCCCTTCTTCACCACCAAGGAATTCGGCCAGGGCACCGGGCTCGGCCTGTCGCAGGTGTTCGGATTTGCCAAGCAGTCCGGTGGCGAGGTCATGGTGGAGAGCAATGTGGGCAAGGGCACCACCTTCACCCTGTATCTGCCGCGGGTGTTGCGCGACGACCGCTCGCAACAGGCATCTGCCGAAGACGGCCCGGCGGTCGGCGGCCATGGCGTGTCGGTTCTCGTTGTCGAGGACAATCTCGAGGTCGGAACCTTTGCAACCGACGCGCTGGCCGAACTCGGCTACGCCACCACTCTGGTCGGCAGTGCCATGGAGGCGCTGGCCGAGCTTGCCAGCAATGCGGAACGCTTCGATGTGGTGTTCACCGACGTGGTGATGCCCGGCATGACCGGCATCGATCTCGCCGAGGAAATCCGCCGCCGCCAATACGACCTGCCGGTGGTGTTGACCAGCGGATACAGCCACATGCTGTCGCAAAACGGCAGCTACGGATTCGAGCTGCTGCAAAAGCCATATTCGATCGAGCAACTCTCGCGCGTGCTGCACAAGGTCGGCCGATGGCGAAGCGAGAAGCGCGGGGCGGCGGAGTGAGGTTTTGTCGTTCCTGCGAAAGCACAAGTGCATGCACTAGACTAGTGCTTTCGCACGAACGACGTGGAGTGTTTGGAGACGAGCGCAAATTCGGCTATCTAAACGCCGCACTCGCAAGTCTTCGACGAGAAAATTCTTGACCATACCGACACCGCCGCCTGGCATCGCTCCCGCCAACGATCCGACGTCGCCCCCGTTCGGGGCGTTCGCGCCGACGCGCGCGCAAGCTGCCATCATCGCGCTCGCGCAGGGCTCAAAGCTGAAGCGCGGGGCGTTCCGCCCGATGCTGTCGCGGCTGGTCAATTTGCTGCGCGCCGGTCCCGTGGACGCGCAATATCAGGGCGCAGCGTTCCGGTTCTATCATCAGGCCAGCGCCACCGAGCGCGGCGCGCTGTTCAATCCCGACTATAATCTCGAGGAGCTGGATTTTCTGCGCGCGCATACGCCTGTCGGCGGCGTGTTCGTCGATGTCGGCGCTAATGTCGGCACCTACGCGATGGTGCTGGCGCGTCACGTCGGCACCGAGGGGAAAGTGATCGCGATCGAGCCGCATCCGGTCACGCATGTGCGGCTTGCCTTCAACCGTGCCGCGTCCGGCTTCACCCAGGTCATCGCGGTCGCCGCCGCCGCCGGGCCTGCCGACGGCGAGCTAATGATCGAGACCGACGGCGACAATCTCGGCGCCAGCCACATCGTGTCAGGTGAATCCAGGGGCAACGCCATCAAGGTGCCGTCACGGCGGCTGCAGCGCGTGCTCGATGATGCCGCGGTCAGCCACGTCGATGCGCTGAAGATCGACGTCGAAGGTTTCGAGGACCGCGTTCTCACCGGTTTCTTCGCAGAGGCGCCGCAACGCTTGTGGCCGCGCGCGGTGGTGATCGAACATCTGTCGCAGAACGAATGGCAAGACGACTGCATTGCCGACATGCTGGCGCGGGGCTACGCGGATGCCGGCAAGACCCGCAGCAATACGCTGTTGGTGCGCGGCTGAATTCTCGCCCGCGCTGACGCAGGCGCAAGCGGAGGAGGTTGTGATGATCGACCACATCGGCTTTCCGGTTTCCGATTACCCGCGCGCCAAAGCCTTCTATGCAAAGGCGTTGGCGCCGCTCGGCTACAGCCTCGTGATGGAAGTGACGCAGGAACAGA
The DNA here is from genome assembly GCA_028290165.1 of Bradyrhizobium sp. The sequence continues at coordinate 2,560 of JAQGKJ010000691.1, forward strand.
CCGGCCACGATCCCGCGGCCGGTTTCGGTGCCAACGGCAAGCCGGATTTCTGGATCGGCGGCGAGGGCGGGCTGAACAAGCCCCTGCACGTCGCGATTGTTGCGAAAGACCACGCCACGGTGGATGCCTTTTATAAGGCGGCAATCGCAGCGGGCGGCCGCGACAACGGCGCGCCGGGCATCCGGGCGCATTATCATCCCAATTATTACGGCGCGTTCGTGCTCGATCCGGACGGCCACAATGTCGAGGCGGTCTGCCACACGCCCGGATGAAGCTACGCGCGGGAACATTGCCGCCGCCGCGCCGTTGATATTCACGGATTGAATTTCCCTCAGGAGCAAAATGCCGATCGATCCGCAAGAGGATCCGTCGATCAAGCCGGGGCAACCGACCGAGCCGCCGCAGGAAAACCCTCCGGGCAGTCCGCGGCCCGAGGTGCCGCCGCCGGTGCATGATCCCGGTGAGCCGCCGAGGCCCGATGAATTGCCGGGCCATATCCCCGATGAATTGCCGGTGCGAGGGCCGCCAGGACCGCCCCCGCCCTCTCCAACCGATGCCGGAATTGCGGGTTCGCCGGCGGACGCGTCCCATCCTGGTTCGCACTCGCCAGATATGTCGCAGGGGACAATGTGAAAGTTCGGTTTGAAACCAGCGCCTGAATGCGCAATGAACGAGGGCGCATTCAGGCTTTCCGTTGTCAGAAATAAAAACGAGTCCGCCTTTGCAGGCCGCCACATTCCGGCCTAACGCTTCATTGTTGATCGCCAGACTTTGTTGTCAAATCTCTCCGGGACCCAGAACATCATGACAAACCTTCGCCTTGTGCTGCTTGCCACGACCGCGCTTACGGCCATGCAATTCGCGGCTTCTCTATCGCACGCGCAGACCGCGCCGCTGGTTGTGGCACAGGCCAAGGAAGAGCTTGGTCCCGACGGAAAACCAAAACCGAAGGAAGCCCCGAAGGCCGCGCCGCCCGCAGCCGCACCTCCGCCGCGGCCGGCGCCGCCACCCCCTGCTGCAGCTCCTCCGCCGCGTCCCGC
>JAQGKJ010000414.1 GCA_028290165.1 Bradyrhizobium sp.
CGGTCAATTCGAGCGGTTTGTCGGTGGAGATATTGACGACCAATTCGGCCTGCGTCGGTTGGATCGACGGAGCGGCTGCAATGGCCTCAGAGGAAAGCTCAACCGCACCGATGCGGCTCGCCCGACGACTTGCGACGATCATTAATGCACAGACGACATAGAAGCACGCGCCCAGCGCGTAGGTGCTGGCAATGCCGAATTCTATCGACAAGGCCATCCCGAGTACTGAAGCAAACATCGACGTGATACCGTTGGCGCTCCAGAAGAACGGAAGTAGCTCCGAGTGACGGCGCCAGATACTCAGCCCGAGTGGAAACATCATCCCCATGCAGAACGCCGGGGGTGCCAGGAGCAGTACAGACAGCAGAATGCGCATGTCGGTAGCCGCCGATCGGGCCCAGGTGATGAGCAACGGAGTCAATAGTCCCGCCACCGCAAGCGCGGTCAGGAGCGCGACAACCCTCGCGGTGATCGCACCCGGCCGGGGGTAATGCGCACCAACCGTGGTGCTGCCGATCCCGCTAAAAATAAGAATGGTGAAAAGCACGACACCCAGTCCGTAGACTGGATGTCCAAGGAAGACCATCAGCCGTTGCATCTGGGATATCTCGATCAGCATGAAACCCATGCCAATCGTGCAGAAATAGGCCACGGGCGGCGTCAACGCCGACAGCGGCATTCGCCTTGCCAGACGGGCAAAAGGAACGATGATGTAGTACGCGCAGGCGCAAAGCGATATCAGGATAAGCATCAGAGTCATGCTGATCGCCGCGTCGTTGTTCGAGAGAGCCGATAACGGCTTGCCGACAAGGTCCCCGAAACGCGCCGTGTAGAAGAAGAACGGATTGTCGTCGCTCGAGGGGCTGATGTTTTGTGGTAATGACGAGAAGAAAGCTGCGTCGGCCTTGCCGGACATCAACCTGGATGTGACGGCATCGAAGGTGACATCCGGCCCCATAAGGATCTCGAAGCCTTGAGCCAGAAGTCTCGTGCGCGCACCTTGCCATTGGGTCTTGGTGAAGGCATCAGGGCGGGTAATGACAGTGACGATGTTGCCGACGTTTAGTGCGATAACATGGTCCGGCAACTCGGCTGCGGGCACGCCTTTGCGCTGGAGCGCACTCGCTGCGATCGCAACCAGGCGATAGAATTCGCCGCGGTGGCTGTTCGAGTCGTACCAGCGCGATACCGACAGCAGCCCGCCAGGCTTCAGCGCGCGGTAAAAGTCGCCCCACGCTTCCACGGTATAGAGTCGATTTTCCGTGAGCGTTAATCCGCCAGCAGCCGTTGCAGCCCAAGTATCGATCAGCGATATCTGAACCAGGTCGTATCGCTCCGATGAATGGTTGATGTAGCTGCGGGCTTCGGCATTGACCAATGAGACGCCGGGCTGGCGATCGAGATGACCGGAGAAATCCGCAAATTTGTCAGTGAGGACCTCGAAGATCGCGGGATTGATCTCAATTCCGCGTATGTGCCTGGCTCCGAAAAAAAGCCCGGAAAGAATGTCACGACCTCCCCCCACGCCAACGACCGCGACGTCGGTCGGCGGCTGCACCAGGTAGGCGGCATTGATGACGTCGTCCTTTAGGTAGGAGAGCTTGCCGACATCGCCATTGTACCGGGTGATGACCGTGGCGGCATCCGCGTCGATATCGAGATAGTTCTGGTCTATTTTTGTCTCCGGCGTATGAGCGAAGCCCCAACCGAGCGGAGCGGTCACTCCGAAAGCCGTCACCCTCACGCGCGAGTAAGTATTCCAGCGCTCGAAAAGCGTTCCAAGCTGTTGAGCACCCTTGGCCCAGAAGACGCCCAGATGGCTTTTGCCGGAAACATCAAGTCCGGTATGGACGATGGTTGCCGCAGCCAGCGTAAGCGCAACGGTGGCGCTCAGGCGCAGACTGCGGGTGTCGCCGCTGCCTCGCACGACGCTCCAACCTGCGCCAGCCGCAAGAGCTCCGATCCCGAGTGTGGCGCTCACGGGATCGATCACAAGCAATACGAAGATGATCCCGAGACATCCCAGCGCGGCCCCTGCAAGGTCGGCCGCATAAAGCCAGCCTCCGCCATATGGCAGGCGGGTCAACAAAAGCGTGATGCAGACGCCACTTTCGGTAAAGGGCTTTACGAAGCCGATCGTCGCGATCGCCAGAGCCACCAGCACGTAGTCCCCGGGGATCACGAGCGGCACGCACAGAAAAGCGGTCATTGCGCCAGCGCCCGTGATCGCGAACCATGATGCGTGGCGCGCGAATTCCACGGCCACCCGCTCGGGAGCGTAGCGGGTCGGATTATTGTAGACCTCGATCGCCCCGCGAGTAAGTCCGAGCATGGCGAGTGAAATGGCAGCAAATGCGAAATGATAGTACAGCATGACGCTGAAGAAACGAGTAATCAGGATCTGGTAGGACAGAGTGGCGGCGGCCAATATGAAAATTGCCAAATAATGGCGGCCTAGAATTGCAGGGAATGCTTGCAAGACAGTGTCCTCAACCAAGTCTCTACCAATCTTCGACGCAGTCGTTTCCTAGGCTACTTTCCATAAGGTTTGCTTAATGGATCAAGCGGATTGCCCGGCAATTCCGCCGCCGTTAATGGCCGTCGCCGGGGTATTATCGGCGGCTTCCATTACTTGAGAGTTCGGAAAGGCAGGCCTCGGCGCGGCGCTGGAAGATGACAGCGCCCTGGCGCGTGGCAATGTCGAGAGCGGTCGCGAAGGCCGATCGGGCCTCATCCCCGTTGTCGCGATCAAGCGCCAGCAAACACGCGCCGCGCAAGCGGTAGATCTCCGGCAAATAGAAGCCGATGCCGGGTTCGTCGATCCCGGCGATGGCGCGTTCGAGATGAGCGAGGCCGTCCGCCGGTCGGCCGGCGGCGAGCAATACTTCAGCGGCCAGACCGAGATAATATTGTGGAAGCGGGCCGGCGGATGTCGCGCTGCCGATCTCGGCATCGATCGATCGCGCGGCGTCCACGACGCCCGAACCGACCGCCGTGGCCCAGCTGGCGAGCACGATGCTGCCCGCGCGCCACGGCATCAAGCCAAACTTTTCCGCTAACTCCGCCGCACGATGCGCGGCTGCGAACGTGTCGTCGCGATCGCCCCCAAGCTGGTGACCTATGCCGCAATTGTGGAGCGCATGCGCGAGGCTGTTGGGATGGTCGAGCATTTCGGCAAGCGCAATCGCTTGTGCGAGGCTTTGCCTGGCCGGCTGCCGTTCGCCCGCCAGCTGCAGTGAGTTGCCACACTGCGAATACGCGCAAACGCCGGGATCGTGACCGCCGAATTCATGACCGAGATGGCGATGGCGCGCCATGTCGTAGAGCTCGATACCGTTCCGGCAACCGTCCAGTCCGCCCATGACGTCGCCCTGGAAAAACTCCGTCGACCACCGGCAATGGTGCGCTTCGAGCAACAGGTCGCCATCGCCGGAGTGTTGCGCGAGCATCACGAGCTCACTGGCCCGCTCCCGTGCA
>JAQGKJ010000429.1 GCA_028290165.1 Bradyrhizobium sp.
AGGATCGGCAGCGTGTAGCTGTGGCTGAGGTCGAAGGCGAAACCGGCGGCGCTCGGGCCGATCAGGGTGCCGAACGCGACGCTGGTGTAGAGAATGCCGATGATGCCGCTGACATTTCGGCCGCCGAAATAGTCCATCACCACGGCCGGCAATACCGCGACCCATCCGCCGTAGAACACGCCGAAGAAGAACGCGAAGGCGGCGAGCGACCAGATGTTGGTCGCGACTACCCAAACCGCCAGCGCCAGCGCCATGCCGACGAACATCGCCAGCAGTGAAAGCTGGCGGCCCATGCGGTCGGCGAGGCCACCGAGAAAGAAGCGTCCGGCGGTCGAGCCGATGCCGATCACGCCCAGCAGCAGGACCGCCGAGGAGGGTGCTGTGCCGTGATCTCGGGCGTAGGGCACCAGATGCACGAACGGTACGAACACCCCGAACGAGCAGATCAGACAGGCGGCGTACAGGCTGATGAAGCGGTGCGAGCGGATCGCCTCGCGCACCGGAGCGCCTTCGCGATGCGCCGGTTGCGCGCCCGGTTGCGGCGGATCGCCGTCGGGACCGAGGCCGCGGTCGCGCGGGCCGTTCTCGATCAACAACGCCATTCCTCCACCGATCGCGGCGGCCAGCGCGCCGAGCGCGAGATAAGCGCCGCGCCATCCCAAAAGCTCGATCAGGAACGAGGCGAGCGGCGGCATCACCAGGGTGCCGATGCCGATCCCGCTGACGGCGAGGCCGGAGGCGAAACCGCGGCGCCGCACGAACCATCGCTGTACCGCCCCGATTGCGGGAACATAGGCGCAGCCGACGCCAAGCCCGACACCCAGCCCGTAGGCGGCATAGACCTGCGGCAGGTTTTGCGCGGTGCTGGCGGCCGCCAACCCGAGGCCGGTCAGGACCATGCCGGCGACGGCGAGGCGGCGGGAGCCGAAGCGATCGGCGAGCGGGCCGCTGACGATCCCGAGGCCGAAATAGAGAAAGCCGGCGAGCGAGAACACCAGCGAGACCGAGCCGCGCGAGGCGCCGAACTCGCGCTGCAGCGGCTCGACGAAGGTTGAGAACGTATAGGCGCAGCCGAAGCCGACAAAGGTTATCGCGAAGGCGGCGGCGACCACGAACCAGCCGTGGAAGATGCGGGGGCGGGACAATGCGGCCTCACTGCTCATGACAGCCTCGTGACGAAAGACACTGATAAAATCATTATACTGGTGTCTCTTGCTGTCAACCAGTAAATCTGTTTTACTGGTGTTTGCAATGTCGAAAGAGTCCAAAAAATTCAAGGTTCCGGACGAACTGGCAAATCTCTATGATTTCGCCAATTCGCTCGATGTCAGGCATTTCACGCATCATGGCGTGCAGCATGTGCAGGGCGACGAACTCGCGGGTCCGCGGGAACTCGGCGTGTGGATGGCGCGACGCGGGCTGTTGTTCACCGGCGCCAAAATCACGCCCGCGATGTTCGAGACCGCGCTGCAGCTGCGCGCGAGCGTTCGCGATTATCTGCAATGCGATCCGGTCGACCGGCGCAAGGACAAGGATGCCGTGCGGTCACTGAACCGGGCCTTGAAACTGTTTCCGCTGGTGCCGCGGGCACAGATCGATCGCGGCATGGTGCTGGGCGCTGCCCGCGAGGATGCGCTCGCCGGGCTGTCGACGCTAGCGGCCGAACTTTACGACGGCTCGGTCAGGGGCACCCTGGACCGGCTCAAGATGTGCGCCGCGGAGGAGTGCCGCCGCGTGTTCTTCGACCGGTCGAAGCCGGCGACGCGACGGTGGTGCATGTCGTCGCTGTGCGGAAACCGGACCAAGACCCGGACCTATCGCGAGCGCCATCGCCGCGCGGGCTAACCTGTTCCTTCGCGGTTCCCAAGCCTGGAACCGCAGAAATGTGAGGCAGAAACTGCCCGTGCGACAACGCGCCTCCGCGCGAAAAAAGCCAGCTCCGTGAGCTGCCCTCTCGCTGCCTGCGATCGCATCAGCCGACAGGGGTCACTGCATGCGCGGAACGGCGGAATCCGTGCGGTGTGTCCGCGGCCTTTTGCCGGCAACGCCAACCCTGGCGCCTGACGACCACATGCGTTCGTTCTGAATGGCGCCGCGCTGGTAGTTGGGATCGGTGTAGGGATTGCCAGGCCCCTTATTCTGGCAGTTGGCATTGGGGTAGAAGAAAGCGCAATAACCGGGCTCGGAGATCACCTGCTGTGCCGGCACCGGCGTTGCGATCGCGGTCGACAGAACGGCCACCGCGCCAAATAGCCTGAAGGTTGGCTTGAAGGTCGACATAGCGTTCCTCCGCTTTGGATGTCCGCTGAGGGCATCACCAGAACAACACCCAAGCCGATGGGCGTTTGCATTCACGTCGATCACTCCACCGTGAAGGTGAATGCGTGGCGGCCTGGTCCTTCAGGCCCGGTAATGTCCGGACTTGCCGCCCTTCTTCTCAACCAGATGAATGCCTTCGATGTGGACGCCGCGCTCCACCGCCTTGATCTTGTCGTAGATCGTCAGGCACGCGACCGCGACTGCGGTCAGCGCTTCCATCTCGACACCGGTCGGGCCGGTGACCTTCACGGTAGCGCGGACGAGGCAGCCGGGCAGCTTTTTGTCGGGCACAATCTCCAGCGTGACCTTCGACAGGGCCAGCGGATGGCAGAGCGGTATCAGGTCCGAGGTGCGCTTCGCCGCCATGATGCCGGCCACGCGCGCGGTGCCCAGCACGTCGCCCTTCTTGGCATTGCCCGACACGATCAGCGCGAGCGTCGCCCTGCTCATGACGACGCGGCCTTCCGCGACCGCCACGCGTTCGGTCGCGGGCTTGGCTGATACGTCGACCATCCGCGCCTCGCCTTTTGTGTCGATGTGGGTGAGGGCGGGATCCTCTTTGGAAGAGTTGCGCGCCATCGCTCTAGCGCGTGCCGGTCGCGCGTGGCGCATTGCTGCGCGCCAGTAGCGCGCGGGTCGCCGCCGCGACATCGGCCTGCCGCATCAGGCTTTCGCCGACCAGAAACGTCGACATGCCCAGCCGCGCCAGCCGCGCCAGATCGCCGGGTGCAAAGATGCCGCTTTCGCCGACCATCAGGCGGTCGCCCGGGATCAGCGGCGCCAGCGCCTCGCTGGTCGCAAGCGTGGTCTCGAAGGTGCGCAAATTCCGGTTGTTGACGCCGATCATCCGCGAACGAAGTTTTAGGGCGCGGTCAAGCTCGGAGCGTTCATGGACTTCGATCAGCACGTCCATGCCGTGGGCGATAGCGGCCTCCTCGATATCCTTGGCCGCGCCATCGTCGAGTGCGGCCATGATGATCAGGATGCAGTCGGCGCCGTGGGCGCGGGCCTCCGCCACCTGATAGGTGTCGTACATGAAATCCTTGCGCAGCACGGGCAGGGCGGTCGCCGCCCGCGCTGCCACCATAAAGTCGAGATGGCCCTGAAACGACGGCGTGTCGGTCAGCACCGATAGACAGGCAGCACCACCTGCTTCGTAGGCCCTGGCAAGCGCCGGCGGATCGAAATCGGCGCGGATGAGCCCCTTCGAGGGCGAAGCCTTCTTCACCTCGGCGATCAGCGCATACTCGCCGTGGGCGAGCTTTTGGCGGATCGCGCTGACAAAACCGCGCGGCGCAGGTGCTGCCCTGGCGAGCGCTTCAACGCTGGCAAGCGGATGGGCGCGCTTGGCGGTTGCGATCTCCTCGCGCTTGTAAGCCTCGATCTTGGTCAGGATATTGGACACAGCGGGGCTCCTCGGGTCAGCCGTTGGAAACCGCAATCAGATGTTTCAGCCGGGAAGCTGCCGCGCCGGAGTCGAGCGACTTGGTACCGAGCGCCACGCCCTCTTTCAGATTCCTGGCGCGGCCGGCGACGATCAGCGCTGCCGCTGCGTTCAGCAATGCGACATCCCGAAAAGGGCTCGGTTTTCCATCGAGCACGCTTTGCAGCGCGACCGCATTGGCATCGGCGTCGCCGCCTTTCAGCGCTTCGCCGCCGACGCGCGCAAGACCTGCTTCCTCCGGCGTCACCTCGAAGCTGCGGATATTGCCGTTCTCGAGCGCCGCGACGAAGGTCGGGCCGGTGAGGGTGATCTCATCGAGGCCATCGGAGCCGTGCACCACCCAGACGGATTCGGCGCCGAGGTTTTTGAGCACCTGCGCCAGCGGTTGCACCCATTGCCGCGAAAATACGCCGACCATTTGCCGCCTGACGCCGGCCGGATTGGACAGCGGTCCCAACAGATTGAAAATCGTGCGCGTTGCCAGCTCGATGCGGGTCGGGTTGACGTTCTTGGTCGAAGGGTGGTGCGATGGCGCGAACATGAAGCCGATGCCGGCCTCGCTGATGCAGCGCCCGACGTGCCCGGGCTTGATGTCGATCTTGACCCCGAGCGAGGACAACACGTCGGCCGCGCCAGAGCGTGACGACAGCGCGCGGTTGCCGTGCTTGGCGACGGGGACGCCCACGCCCGCCACGATGAAGGAAGCGCAGGTCGAGACATTGACCGAACCGGAGCCGTCGCCGCCGGTTCCGACCACGTCGACAGCATCGGCTGGCGCCTCCACGCGCAGCATCTTGGCGCGCATCGCGGTTACCGCGCCGGTGATCTCGTCGACGGTCTCGCCGCGCACGCGCAGCGCCATCAGCAGTCCGCCCATCTGCGAGGGCGTCGCCTCGCCGGACATCATGCTGTCGAAGGCGGATGCCGCCTCGTCGCGCGACAAGGTCGCGCCAGTGGCGACTTTTCCGATGAGAGATTTCAGGTCGTCCATCGCGTGCTTTCGGGAATGCTCACCTTGTTTGGAGCATGATCTTTTCGGAGGACTGAATCCACCCTCGGGTCAAGCCCGAGGGCATGTTTTTCCGGATCATGCTCAGTTATTGGCACCCGTTACTTGCGCGAAGGCGGCCTGATTGATCGTGGTGCCGATGTCAGATTCGAGCTTGGTGACGTATTGCCCGACTTGTTCATCGGTCATGCTGCGCTGGAGGCTCTCCTTCAGTTTCTTGATGTCGTCCGAGGCGACGTCGACCGGCGGCACGCTGATATCGGTCACGCGAAACACGATCCATTCGCTGGCGCCGCCGCCGGCGGTTTGGCCTGAGCCATCCTTGTTAGTGCGAAATGCCGCCGAGACTACGCTGGCGGGCAGGCCGGGCGGCGATGCATCGCGTTTGAGCCCGCTTGCGGTCTCGACCTTCACTCCCGCCGCGGCCGCTTCGTCGGCGAGGTTGCCGCCCTGATCGAGCTTTTGCACCATCTCGGTCGCCTTGGTCCTGAGCCGGCTCATGATCTGGTCGTCATGCCATTTGGCCTCGACCTGGTCCTTGACCTCGTCGAGGTTGCGCTCGCGCGAGGGGGTAATGCCCAAAACGTCGTACCAGACATAGCCGCCGTTGAAGGAAATCGAATCGTTATCGACGCCGACGTCGCTGTTGAAGGCCTGCGAGACGACGTCGAGGCCGCGGGGAATGTTGCTCACCAGCTGTCCGCTGGGCAGGCGGCCGGAGCGATCGACGGCGTCGACGGTGACGGCGGCGAGCCCGAGTTTCTGCGCGGCTTCGATGACGCTGGCGCCACCGCCGCGCTCGTCCTCCATCTTGTCGCGCAGCTCCGAAACCTTGGCGCGGGCGCGCCCGACCGCAATCTCCTTCTTCAGGTCGGCGGCGGCGCTTTCATAGGATGGCTCGACCCCCGGTTCGATCTTGCCGATCTTGACCAGGGCAACGCCGAACTGGCCTTGCGCCGGCTGGCTGATCTCGCCGGACGGCAACGAAAAGGCGGCGTCCGCAACCGCGCGATCGAGGATCGCGGATTTTGCCACCAGGCCGAGGTCGACATCGGATGGATTGAGGCCGCGCTCCTTGGCGAGATCGTCGAATGAGGTGCCGGACGTGATGCGGCTGCGCGCGGTCGCCGCTTCTTCCGCGTTCGGGAACACGATTTGCGACACCTCGCGCTTTTCCGGCGTGCCAAGCCTGTCGCGGCGCTGCTCGAACAGTTTTTTGGCGTCCTCGTCGGACACTTCCGACCATTTGCCGATATCTTCCGGCGTGATCGCGACAAAGGCGATCTTGCGATATTCGGGCGCGCGGAACTGGATCTTGTGGTCGTCGAAATAACCCGCCAGCGTCTCCGGCGAGGGCGGATCGATCGTGCCGGCGTGGGCGGCGTCGAGTTTGACGTATTCGATCGAAAGCTGTTCGTTCTGGAAGCGGCTGAGCGCATCGATCAGCACCTTCGGCGGGTCGAGGCCGGCTGAAATCGTGCCGGCGATCTGACGCC
>JAQGKJ010000438.1 GCA_028290165.1 Bradyrhizobium sp.
AAGTCTCATCCAACTGAGGAGGTTTCGAATGGCAATTCAGGCGCATCTCGTTGAACTGGAACGGAAACACAAGGTTCTCGAAAACGAATTGCACGAAGCTCTCGTGCACCTTTCAACAGACGACCTGAAAATTGTTGAGTTAAAGCGCCGGAAATTGATGGTTAAGGACGAAATCGAGCGGTGAGGCATACCACCGGCGAAACGCAGCACAAGCTTTCGCCGCATCCGAACTCCCCAAATACTTAGCCTTCTTCACTATTTGGACTTCCCCGATGCTGCTGTCATCGTCCGCGAAAGCGGACGATCCAGTACCCGTGCTGTATCGATTTTCCCACCATGTCGGCAGACTGGATGCCCGGCTCGGCGCGGGCATGACGATCTTTGATGCGCTGCGTCATGCCAATGGCGCTCACGCGCCGGCAAGTTCGCCGACATAATCGGCAATCGCCAGCGAGGACGTCAGCCCCGGCGATTCAATTCCAAACAGATTGATCAGCCCGTCGATGCCATGATCCCGCGGTCCCTGGATCAGGAAATCCTGTACCGCCACCGCCGGCGGCACGATCTTGGGGCGAATTCCCGAATAGCTCGGCATCAACGCGCCGTCCGGCAGCGTCGGCCAGTAGCGCCGGATCGCCGGATAAAACCGCTCCGCCCGTGCCGGATCGACGGCATAATCGATGCTCTCGACCCATTCGACGTCGGGCCCGAACCGGGCCTGCCCCGCCATGTCCAGGGTGAGGTGCACGCCGAGTCCGCCGGGTTCGGGCACCGGATAAATCAGGTGGGAAAACGGCGCCCGCGCGCTGCAGCTGAAATAATTGCCCTTAGCGAGATAGGCCCGCGGGATCAGTTCGATCGGCATGCCGTCGATGCTGCGCGCGACCGCGGAGGCCGCGAGCCCGGCGGCATTGATCAAAAGCCTGCATTCGAGGCTGATCGGCGCTTCGCCGCCTGCGTCCAATTCAATTCGTCCCGCGCTCGCCTTGGCGCGCAGCAACGGGGTGTGAAAGGCAAGGGCGGCGCCGGCATCTTCGGCATCGCCGCGCAGCGCCAGCATGTAGGCGTGGCTGTCGATGATGCCGGTGGACGGGGAGAGCAAAGCGGCGTCGCAGTTCAGTGCCGGTTCCAGTGCGCGTGCGGCATCGCCGGACAGGGTCTGCATATCGAGCACGCCGTTGGCCTCGGCATGCGACCTGATCGATTGCAGTTTTGCGGTTTCCTGCTGCGTCGTCGCGACGATCAGCTTGCCGCAATTGCGATGCGGAATGCCGTGATCCCGGCAGTATTGATAAAGCGCATGCCTGCCGCCGACGCACATCCGCGCCATCAGGCGTCGCGCCGGATAATAGATGCCGGCGTGGATCACCTCGCTGTTGCGCGACGAGGTGACGGTGCCGATGCCTTCCGCCGCCTCCAGCACGATCACCTCGCGGCCCGCCTGCGCCAGTCGCCGCGCGACGGCAAGGCCGATCACCCCCGCACCGATAACGACACACTCAACCTTGTCCATTGGCGGGTTCAGATCCGGGATTTCGCGCGCTTCGAACCGCGGTGAATGGCGCCTTCGCTGTCGCTCTGGCGTCGAAGTTTTTTCGTGCAACCCGTTGGATTCGTTTCGGAACGCTTTCCGAATCGGGTTCCCGTTAGTGAAGCATTAATCATGTCAGGGCAATTGCCATAATTTAAGTCACATTTTTGGGTTGCAGGGGTAGGCGTTTACCCGATCCAAACCCGTGAAGCCAGACACTCCGCGGCGGAAATCCGCGGGTGAGCGATGGCTGACAAGAATTGGCAGGCGGGCGGCAAGAATCTGATTCCTGCGCGGGCCCTCGCTTGCCTGGTCGGCACCGTCGTGCCGTTGCAGGCCGCCTGGGGCGTGTCCAATGATTTTGCGCCAGCCAGCTATGTCGGCTCGGCCGACCCCAACATGGTTTGGGAACTGCTGATCGGCGGCATCGTCGCCTGCTCGTTTCTGGCGGCGGTTGCGCTGTGGGTGCATTCGCTCCTGCGCAGGGTCAGGCGTTCGCAGCTGCGCAGGAATGCGTATGTCAGTTCCGCCCTCAACAACCTCAGCCACGGCGTGGTGATGACCGATCCGCAGAAGCGGATCGTGTTCTGCAACGATCGCTATCTCGAGATCTACGGCCTGGTGCGTTCGGATCTTCCCCGAGGCATGACCGGCCCGCAACTGCTCGAGCTGCGGTTCGCGCGCGGCGTGCTCGACGTCAGCGTTGCGGATTTCTATGACCATGCCGGCAAGCCGGAAGGCCTCGTCACTGAATTGCCCAACGGGCGATCGATCCTGGTCAAATATTTCGCGCTGCCCAACGGCGGCTCGGTGGCGACGCATGAGGACTGCAGCGAACAGCGCAAGCTGTCGCGGCAGCTTGCATCGACCAAACAGTTCCTGGAATCGATGCTCGACAATGTGCCGGTCTGCGTCGCCGCCAAGAACATCGAGGACGGCCGCTACATCTTCGCCAACCGCGCGTTCGAACGCTTCTCGCGCTTCTCCCGCGACAGCATCGTCGGCAAACGCGCCGACGAGATTTTCAAGCCCAACACCGCGGCGAGTATCGAGGCCGCGGATCAAGCCGCGCTCAGCTCGCCCGATGGCCAGTTCCGCAACGAATTCGCGGTCGAGCGCGGCGCGGAGAAGCGCGTTCTCGCCAGTACCCGCGTGATCGCGCGTAACGAGAACAACCAGCCGCAATTCCTGATCGCGCTGTTCGATGATGTCACTGACCGCAAATCGCTCTCCGAGGAGCTGGGAAGCACCAAGAAGTTTCTCGAGCTGGTGGTCGATAACATTCCGGTCTCGCTGATCGTCGAGCGCGTCAGCGACGGCCGGTACCTGCTCGCCAATCGCAGCGCCGAGGCCATCCTCAACCGACGGCGCGAAGACGCCACCGGATTGACGGCTGCGGATATTTTCAATCCGCGGGAAGCCAAGCTGATCATTGCGCGCGACGAAGCGGCGATCAAGAAGCGCGGCCTGCTCACCGAAGAACACCCGATCAGCACCAAGGACGGCTTGCGGCTGTTCCTGACCCGCCGCATGACCGTGCTCAATGATGCCGGCGAGCCGGAATATCTGATCAAGACCCACGAGGACGTCACCGACCGCCGCCAGACCGAATCGCGCATGGCGCATATGGCCTATCATGACGGCCTGACCGACCTGCCGAACCGCGCCGCCTTCCTGCAGGCGCTGGCGCAGATGATCGAGGCCTGCGAGGGCACCGACGAGGAATTTGCCGTGCTGTCGCTCGACCTCGACG
>JAQGKJ010000492.1 GCA_028290165.1 Bradyrhizobium sp.
CAGTCGGAGCTGATGGCGCATCTGGCGCAGGTGCGCGAGGTCGCCGCTCCCTTGGGGATCGGCTTTCTGGGGCTCGGCATGACGCCGTCATGGTCACGGGCGGAGATCCCCGTCATGCCCAAGGGCCGCTACCAGATCATGACCAACTACATGCCGAGGGTCGGCCAATACGGCCTCGACATGATGTACCGGACCTGCACGGTTCAAACCAATCTCGACTTCTGCTCGGAAGCCGACATGGTCAAGAAGCTGCGCGTCTCGGTGGCGCTGCAGCCGGTGGCCACCGCGCTGTTCGCCAATTCGCCGTTCACCGAAGGCCAGCCCAATGGCTTCCTTTCGTTCCGTTCCGAGATCTGGCGCGAGACCGACAGCGCGCGATCCGGGATGATTCCATGGGCGTTCGAGAAGGGTATGGGATTCGAACGCTGGGTCGACTATGCACTCGACGTGCCGATGTATTTCGTCAAGCGCGGCGAGGCCTATATCGATGTCGCGGGAACCTCGTTCCGCGATTTCTTCGCCGGCAACCATCCGGCATTTCCCGGCCAGCGTCCGACGCTGTCGGATTGGGCCAACCATCTTTCGACGATTTTCCCGGAAGTGCGGTTGAAGCGCTACCTGGAAATGCGCGGCTCCGACGGCGTGCCGTGGGGACGGCTGCCGGCGCTACCGGCGTTCTGGGTCGGGCTGCTCTACGACGATGTAAGCCTCGACGCCGCATGGGACATCGTCAAAGGCTGGAATGCCGATGAGCGTCAGGCTTTGCGGGACGACGTGCCGCGGCTCGGCTTCAAGGCAAAAATCAGGGATCGCTATCTGTTCGAAATCGCCAAGGAATGCCTAATGCTGTCGCGTTCGGGATTGCGGCGGCGCGGCCGCCTCGATTATGCCGGCCGTGACGAGACCCGTCATCTCGAGCCGCTGCAGCGGATTATCGATACCGGGCGCACCCCCGCCGAGGAGATGCTGGAGAAGTTTCACGGCCCCTGGAAGGGCTCGGTGGAACCGGCCTACGAGGAATACGCCTTCTAGATTAACCTAGATTAATCAGTTGCAGCATCTTTAGGCCGTTCATCCGCCGTACAGGTTCGCGGCGATCAAATGGCCGGGAACCGCGGGGGCGCGTCCACTCAATCGAAAGCAATCTCTGATGGGGAGAGGCCGCCTGCTCAGGGCGTGTTTGGCGACGCTCGCGTTGTTCGTGGCCATGACCGCGACGCGGCCGGCGCTGTCGCAAGCCAATTTCGATCGCCCGGGCAGCGACTATCAGAGCTCGCTGGTCCCCTCAGGCGATCCGGCGGATTGCGCGCTGGTATGCGAGCGCGATCGGCGCTGCCGGGCCTGGAGCTTCAACTACCCAACCGATATCGCCGGCGGCGCGGTTTGCTGGCTAAAAAACAACGTGCCAGTACGGACCCAGAATAATTGCTGCGTCTCGGGCGTGCGCGGCGCCGGCGTCGTGGATCCGCGCAACAGAACTGAAGAAGTTTCGATCGACCGCTTCGGCGGCGACTACCGCAATTTCAGCCTGAAAAGCGGCGACGGCGACGACGCCTGCAAGGCCGCCTGCACCGACGACAACAAATGCCGGGCCTGGACCTATGCGCGACCGGGATATGTCGGAAAGGACGCGCATTGCTTTTTGAAAAAGGAAATAAAACCGCCGCGGCGCAAGGCCGGGTTTGTCTCGGGCGTGGTGAGGTAGACGGTTTATTGGTAGGGCGGACAAAACCAACGGGTCGCGCGAATGCGCGCCCGATGATAAACTCCGCGTGCCCACCATGGTCAACGCAAAGCGCCGGTGATTTGAGATGGTGACCACGCTTGCGCGCCCACCCTACAATCCGGGCTTAGTGCACCGAGGTGAAAAACCGTGCGAGGCGGAAACCGGACAGCCAGGTCCAGACCGGCTGGCCGCGGATGCCGAGATCCCACGATCCGACCACGGCGTCGGCGCGGCCGACCAGATTGTCGATCGGCAATAGTCCGACGCCGCCCTGGCGGACGGAGACGCGGCTGTCGGCGGAGTTGTCGCGGTTGTCGCCCATCACGAACAGATGGCCCGGCGGCACCGTCACCTCAGGCGTGTTGTCGAGCCGGCCATTGTCGCGCAGCTTGAAGATCGCGTGTGAAACGCCGTTCGGCAAAGTCTCGACGTAGCGATAGGCCGGCTCCGTTCCGCCGTTGTCGTCTTCGGCTTCGCCGATCCCGTCCGGCTTCAGTTCCGCCGCGCGGTCGTTGATGAAGAGCTGGCCCTGCCGCATCTGGACGCGGTCGCCGGGTAGCCCAACCACGCGTTTGACCCAGGCCTGCGAGCGGTCGCCCGGCCAGCGGAACACCACGACGTCGCCGAGTTTTGGCGGCTCGCCGAACACCCGCCCGGTCTCGGGCAGGTTGATCTGGATCGGCAGCGAGGCGCTGCCGTAGCCGTAAGGATATTTCGACGCCAATAGCGCATCCCCGATCAGAAGCGTCGGCTCCATCGAGCCTGACGGCACGTAGAACGGTTCGGCGAGCGCGCCCTTGGCGAGAAAGACCGCGAGCACGATCGCCACCAGCTGGACGAGTTGACCGCGCCAGCCGGACGCCTTCGTCTTCGGGGCCGCAGTTTGATTTTCGACGCTCATCAACCGGTTCCTC
>JAQGKJ010000499.1 GCA_028290165.1 Bradyrhizobium sp.
GCCGCGATGGTGGAACAGGCGCGCAAATTGACTTTGACCTCCCGCGCATTCCACAACGACCAATTGGCGCCGTTCTACGAAGAAATCGCGGAATTGACCGGCTCCCACAAGGTGCTGCCGATGAACAGCGGCGCCGAGGCGGTGGAGAGCGCCATCAAGTCCGTGCGCAAATGGGGCTACGAGGTGAAGGGCGTGGCGGACGGGCAAGCCGAGATCATCGTCTGCGCCGACAATTTTCACGGCCGCACGCTGGGCATCGTCGGCTTCAGCACCGATCCGTCGGCACGCGACCATTTCGGGCCGTTCGCACCGGGTTTTAAGATCATCCCGTTCGGAGACGCCAGGGCCCTGGAAGACGCGATCACGCCGAACACGGTCGCCTTTCTGGTCGAGCCGATCCAGGGCGAAGCCGGCGTGATCATTCCACCACCAGGCTATTTCCCAAAAGTGCGCGAGATCTGCACCGCGCACGACGTGATGCTGATCCTCGACGAGATCCAGACCGGGCTTGGCCGCACCGGCAAGCTGCTCGCCGAACAGCACGATGGCATCGAGGCCGATGTGACGCTGCTCGGCAAGGCGTTATCTGGCGGCTTCTATCCGGTGTCGGCCGTCTTATCGAACAACGCGGTGCTCGGCACCCTAAAACCCGGCCAGCACGGCTCGACCTTCGGGGGCAACCCGCTCGCCTGTGCGGTGGCGCGGGCCGCGCTGCGCGTGCTTGTCGAGGAAGGGATGATCGAGAACGCGGCTGTCCAGGGCATGCGCTTCCTCGATGGCTTAAAGCGCATCCGCGCCAACACCATCCGAGAGGTGCGCGGGCGCGGGCTGATGCTGGCAGTCGAGCTTCATCCGGAAGCCGGCGGCGCACGCCGCTACTGTCAGGCGCTGCAGAAAAAAGGCATCCTTGCCAAGGACACGCATGAACACACGATCCGGATCGCTCCGCCCCTTGTGATCACCAGTGACCAGGTCGACTGGGCGCTGGAGCAGATCGACGCGACGTTGACGCAGGATTTGTCCTGAGAGTATGACCGGAAATGCAGCTAATGGACGGCGGTTATCGCGAAACTCGTCATGGCCGGGACAAGCCAGGACAAGCCCGGGCATGACGGAAAAAGCGAATCATTTCCAGGTTGTTAGAGAGGGCCTCAAATGCTGGCTGCATTTCCGGTCATACTCTGAGGGCGATCGGGACGTCGCTTTCTATATTGCTCTCATCGAGTTGCCGTCCTGGTTCGTTCCGTGCAATGGACAATTCGGATTGGGATCGATCAACAGGCCGGCAGGTTCTCTCTCAAGGCTCGCGGATTCATGGGCGATGATCTGGCAGGTGCAACCGAGCTCCAGGGCTTCGGTCGTGCCTGGCGCCGGTACCAGGGTGATCAACGTCTGAGGTGCATCGGTTCGCATTGATGAGTTTTTCCCGTAACACGCCTGCGAAGAAGGATCTGCGCCGCCGCCGATGTCATTGACGCCGGTCAATTTCGCGTTCGCAATCGATTTTATTTTTGCCGGAACGCGCAACACGGACCGCCACGACTGGTTTGTTGGGCGTATGCCGCAATTGGCTCACGAACTCCCGGAGATCCCGACATGTCCGACGACATCATCGTCTTGGGTGGTTTGGCCACCTTGTTTTGCTGGACCTATATTTTCCTGCCGCTGGTTTATTACCACAGTTGAAGTCACCAACGCTTGAGTGACGGGGAGATGCGCGAAACGTCGCGGCCTGGACCCCCGCGCAAATTGCGCGGCAAACGAATTGCCGCCCGACCGCTAAGGCAAGCTCGATTTATCGCAGACAGCGCCCCAAAGGCATCGGACCAATGTCATTCAGAAGCACGACGAATCGGGAAGATAGTGACGCGCGATGGCTTGATCGAGCGCTGACAACGCGGCGACCAGCGTCGCATTTTTGGCGATGCCCGATCGCATCTGCGACAGCACTTCATTCCGAATTGCGGGCAGATCGATGCCCGATACGTGTCCGTCTCTGACGATCGTACGGCCCGCAACGATCAGTTCGCGAATCTGCCGTGCGGTAGCGCGCGAAAACAGGATGTTGATCGGTTCAATATCCTCGCGAAGGTCGTCATTGTCGAGCGCCGCCCAATCCAGCAACAACATGTCCGCCGCGGAGCCCGCCGCAATCAGGCCGCCATCGCCAACGTTTGTAACGGCAAATCGGCCGTTACTTACGGCCGTGTGAACGGCCTCCTGGCGTGTGATAACGCGGTCAAATCCGGTACCTGCGTGCAACAGGTACGACAGCCTCAATTCGCGCAATGCATCATCGTCGTCATCGAATGCTTTGCTGTCGATGCCAAGCGCGACCAAACAGCCGCGTTCTTTCATCGTGGTCACCGGGGCAATACCGGAGTGAAGGTGAAGATTGGAACTGGTATTGACGGCAATGGTGACGCCACGTTCGGCCAGCAACTCCAGTTCTTCTGGTGTCGCCCATACGCAGTGGGCCAGCGTCAATCGCGGCGACAGCAGGCCAATGTCGTCGAGCATGCGCACGACGCCGCCGGGATAGGTGGTATCAGCCCATTGGCGCTGATATTTCGTTTCCAGCAGATGCATATGGACGCGGCGGCCGGTGCGGTGCGACGCCTCGGCAGTTGCTTGCAGCAGTTCGTCGCTGCACCATTGCACGCCGTTGGGTCCATATTGAACGTTGAATCCCGGTCCGTCCGCGGCGGCGGCGACATCATCGACCAACGCCATGTACTCGCTCGGCGACAGCGGTTTGCGCATAAAACGCCGCTCGATTTCGGCGCGCGCTTGCGCAGGCAGGCCGGACAGCAGGGCTTCGGAGTCCCCATAGACCAGCGGATTGCGGTCCTTCATCGATACCGCAAAACCCGCACGAATGCCGACGTCGCGTGCCGCGCGCGCGACTTCGGCAACTTCTGTCGGAAGATCGGTGAACCCTTGCGCGCGCGTATAATGGACCATCACCGTGCCGGCGCCGCCAAGCGCACTGTTGGCAAAAGTCATGGCCGCGGCGAGATAGGGGTCCACGGAAGGAAATAGCGCGAGATAATGCAGCCATGATTCAAGTGGTTTGGCATCGGCGCCGATCGAACTGGTCCGGATCGCCCGTCCGTGATCGTGCGCGTTGACCAGTGCCGGCATCGCCAGCAACCGATCTGTTGCCGGCGCCGAAGTCGGCTCGATGGAAGCGATGGAATCGCCTGATATCGTGATGGCCTGCGCGCCCGCCAGCGCCCGCTGGCTCCCGATGACATGCACGCAGGCGATGGTGCGCGACGGTTCGTTGCTCATGGGGCGATCGCGGGTGGAATGCGGTCGGCTTTGGCCGACAAGAAAGAGCGGTCGAAGATGTCGCCGGGATTGGGCAGCCGTGGCAGTTCGAACGATGTCCCGATCGCCGAGATCGCGGATTTCAGCTTGGCGTCGCTGACGTCGCCGATGCCAAGCTCACGCGCCTCCGCGGTATCGATCAGCGTCTTGTAGACGTACAGCAGTCGACGCCGTTCAACGTCCTTCTTGATCAGCGGCTCTTCGGTCGCCAAAAGATCAATTGCCGCGTCGGGATTTTCAACCGTTTCCCTCAATGACCGGTTGATGGCGCGCAACAGGCCCTTGACCGCGTCGGGATGTTCCCTGGCCAGTTTCGGCGATACCATGATGCCGTTGGAATAGAGGTCGAGACCAAGGTCTGAATAATACATCCAGCGGAAGTCCTTGTCGGGGTCGAGCTTGAGCGAGACCAGGTTCATATAGCTCGTCGCGGTAAAAATCGCGACCGAATCGACCTGTCCCTGAAGCAACATCTGCTCCTGCAGGCTCGGCGACAGTTGCGTGATTCTGATCTTGCTATAGTCGATGCCATTCTGTTTGGCCAACAGCGGCAACAATTTGAAGTAAGCACCACCGGCAGGTGAACCCAGCTTGGAACCTTCCAGATCCCTCACGCTCTTGATCGGACCGTCCAACTTGGTCAGCAGAGCGAAAGGGGCCTTGCTGTAGATCATATAGACCATGATGGGCGTTTCACCGGGCCTGGTCGCGGCGTTCTGGATGATCGCGTTGATGTCGCCGAAACCGGCGTCGTAAGCGCCGGACATGACCCGCGTCACCGTGGCGGCCGATCCTTCACCCTGGTCGATCGTGACGTCAAGATTCTCCGCGGTGAAATATCCCTTCGCCTTCGCCCAATAATACCAGGCGTGAATGCCCTGAAGCTTCCAATCCAGCGTGAACTTGATTTTGACCGGCTCGGCCACGGCGCTACCGGACGTCAGGGTGACGAGAAGACCGCTCGTGAGGACGAGGGCTGACAGAAATCGACGCATGGTGGTTCTCCGCTGTTTCATGAACTTGCGCCGAGGTTGAGGTTTGGGATTGAGCCATTCAACCGCATAGGATCGCTCAACCACCGGCCGCGAAATTGTCACCGCGCATCGCCCAGCCGGTCACTCGACCCTCGATCGCGGAGAAGACCACATAAAGGCCGACGCCGAGCGCCGCCAGAATGAACAGGCCGGCAAAAACCAGAGGCACGTCGAAGCTCGAGCTTGCGATCATCATGAGATTGCCGATGCCGCGGTTGGAAGCAACCGTCTCGGAAATGACGGTGCCGACGAAAGCAAGCGTGGCTGCAACCTTCAGCGATGCAAAGAAATACGGCATGGTTCGTGGCAGGCCGATATTCCACAGGATCTCGAATTTGGTGGCGCGCAGCGCCCGCATCACATCCCGCAACTCGGGCTCGGTGGCGGCAAGCCCGGTCGCGACGTTCACGACGATCGGGAAGATGCACATGATCAACGCCGTCAGAATGGCCGGCACCGTGCCGGCACCGAACCAAAGCACAAAGATCGGCACCACCGCGACCTTAGGGATAGAGGAGAACCCGACCAGCATCGGATAGGCGACGTCGTAAGCGAGGCGTGACGAGCCGATCAGCATGCCGAGCAGAATGCCGATCACTATTCCAAAGGCGAATCCCACGAGCGTGGTGTAAAGCGTCTGCAGGGCGTGCGGCCAGATGGCGGGGAAACGAATCCAGAGCGTGACGAGAACCTGGCTCGGCCGCGGCAGCACGATCTCCGAAACGTGAAAGGCCACGCACAATAGCTCCCAGGCGACGAAGAATCCGAGAATGCATGCCACTGACAGAATTCGACGCCTGACAAGCTCGTTCATGACGCAATCTCCTGGACGGCACGGGCGGCGACGATGCGCTCACGCAGCCGCTGCGTGAGGGAAACGAATTCCGGCGCGAACGATACGTCGATGGTTCGGGGCCGCGCGAACGGCACCAGGCTGTCATCGACGATGCGTCCGGGCCGCGCCTGCATCACGCAAATGCGCGAGGCCAGATATGCTGCTTCCTTGAGGTCGTGCGTCACCAGCAGAACGGTGGGCCGTTTCTCAATCCACAGATTCTGCATGATCTCCCACAGTTCCTCCCGCGTGAACTGGTCGAGCGCGCCAAACGGCTCGTCGAGCAAAAGCAGCGTCGGGTCATGGATCAAGGCCCGGCATAGCGACGCGCGCTGTTGCATCCCGCCGGACAATTGCCAGGGGAATTTGTCGCCGAAGTTGGCGAGACCGACCTGCGCCAATGACGCTTCAACGCGGTCGCGATACTCTGATTTGCGCTTCTGCGCGAAGGCCTGCTTGTAGGGTGCCACAATCTTCAGCGGCAGCATGACGTTGTCGCGGATATTCAACCAGGGCAGCAGCGTCGGGTTCTGGAACGCCATCCCGATCCGCACCTCGTTCGCCCCGATTTCACGGCCGGCAACGAAAATATTGCCCTGCGAGGCCGTCAGCGTGCCCGCGACCAATTTGAGAATCGTCGACTTGCCGCATCCGGAAGGGCCAACCAGTGCGACGAACTCGCCGTGCGCGATGCGCAGCGACGTTTCCGACAGTGCCGTCACCTGATTCTTGCTGTCGCCAAAGGTGACGCGAACCTTTTCCAGATTGATCACGTTGTCGGTCCGTAATGCCGGCTTTTCCGGAGACCCGTGCATTGGACTATCCTTCCGTGATCGAGGTGATAGCGGTCATGGTCGAGTCCGTATTGCGCGGCGTGGATGGCGGCATCTGCTGGATCGCGTGGACCGATCGACCAAAACCGCGCGCGTTCTCCTGCAAGATCCGGTCCCGCATCACGAACCGGCCGCGCACGATAGTGTGGATCGGCAATGCGGTGGCTTGCCGGCCGTGCCACGGCGAAACTTTTGAACGCGACTGGATCGATGCATCGTCGATCGTCCAGGTCCGGTTCAGATCGACGATGGCGATATCGGCGTCTGATCCGACCGTGATCGCGCCCTTGCGGGGATAGAGACCCCAGATCTTCGCCGGGCTCTCCGCGCTCCATCGCACGTAGTCCTGGATGGTGGCCCGGCCGCGATTGATCTCCGTCAGCATCAGCGGCATTTGGGTCTCGACGCCGGGAAATCCGCAATCCACCGTCCAGATGTCGTTCCGCGTCTTTTCTACCCGCGTATGCGGAGCGTGGTCGGTCGCGATCATGTCGACTGTGCCGTCCATCAACGCATCCCAGAGCGGCTGCCGGTTCGACGCTTCGCGTACCGGCGGATTGACCCTGACGATGCCGCCAAACTTGTCGTAGTCGGTCTCGGACAGCAGCAGATAATGCGGGCAGGTCTCGCCAGTAATTTCAACGCCCCGCGCCTTGGCCTCAGCGAGCGGCCGTAGCTCGGCGGCAGAAGAAATGTGCAGCACATGAATGCGGGCGCCGGTCCATTCGGCGAGGACCGCGGCCCGCGCAACCGCTTCAACCGCGACGACCGCCGGGCGCGCGGCGAGATGCGCAATCGGTTCGGTCCGGCCTGCGGCGCGCAACCGCGATTCCCGCCGTTCCATGATCGAATTAGTTTCGGCATGCAGCGAAATGCGCTTGCCGGTCGGCGCAACCACCTCGAACGCTTCGAGCATGGCGCCAGTAGTCGGCGATGGGATGCGGCCGAACGTGTTTCCCATGTAAAGCTTGAAGCCGATGATGCCGGTTTCGATCAGCGCATGAACGTGTTCGATACTGTCCTCGCCAAGCACCGCATAGAGACCGTAATCCACATAGGCCTTCTCGGCCGCGATCTTGTGCTTGGCGGCAAGCGCTTCGGGCGTGGCGATGGTTGGCAGCGTGTTCGGCATGTCGAACACCGTGGTGACGCCGCCGAAGGCCGCCGCCGCCGTGCCGCTGGCAAAGTCCTCTTTCTGCGGATAGCCGGGATCGCGAAAATGCACGTGGACGTCGATGGCGCCCGGCAGGATATGCAGGCCGGTCGCGTCCAGCGTTTCCTTTGCCTTCGGCATGGCTTCAGCGACGCCAA
>JAQGKJ010000557.1 GCA_028290165.1 Bradyrhizobium sp.
GAGGAAATTCCCTCGGTCCGCGGTCTCATCCTCTCCGTGCTGGTGGTGCCGGCGCGCGCTGCCGATCCCGCTGGCTTTCGCAAGTTGATCGAGGACGTCATCGCGCTGGTCGAGCGCAGTCCGGATGCGGGGCGGCCGGTGCCGCCGGGCGGTCCGCCGCTGCGATGGCCGCCGGCCGGCGTCGAGTTCGAGGCGCGCGCGAAGCGCGGCGGTCCGCTGTTCAAGCGCCGCGCCGGCGTGCTCGCGCATACGCTGTTTGCCTATGTGATCATGCGCTTCGGCATCAGCGTCGGCGGCTTCGTGCCGAAAACCTATGTGCAGCAGGTGGTCGAGAACTCCGACTTCCGTAAATACGACGATGGATTGCGCATGATCCTCGATTGCACGCCCGAACTGGAGCGCGCGCTGACGGAGCGCCTCGCCCAGGCGGCCTCAGACGGCATCGCGCGATACGGCCTGCACCGGCAGGATGCTGCGATGATGACCTGCTTCACGCCGTCGGCGCTGCGCAGCGATCATGTGCATTTCATCGACGGCGCGCGGGGCGGCTACGCATCTGCGGCGACCGCGTTGAAGGCGACGCCGGCCTGAATTGACCGCGTGAGGTCTTCAGCGTCCGGATCGCGTCCAGTTTTCGCCGCCGCAGAGTGCGCCGACGCAGCCTTCGACTTTCAGCGTGTCGGGGCCCGCCAGCGAAATGTTGCTGGCATAGGAATTGCCGTCATCGGCGTTGTAGATCTGACCGGACCATTTGTTCGGGCCCGCCGCGCGCATCCCGCTGAACAGCGAAAGCCCGACCATCGGACGTTGCGCCAGCGCCGGATTGGGATTCTTGTCGTCGATCTGAGGTTTGCCCGTGGCCGGATTGATCAGGTCTTTGAGCCAGACCACGATGCCGCAAATTCCGCCGCCGCATCTGCTGACGCGCACTTTGGCATCGCCCGCCTGCGTCAGCCAGATACCGGCCACCTCGCCACCGGCTTGCGCCTTCGCCGGCGCGGCGAGCAATGTCGCGGCAATCGCAATGATAAAACCAAATCTGTGCGCCATGCAGCCCCCCAAAAAGCAGGCCTGCATAGCAGCAAATTCAATTTGTGCAATGCCATATCCGCAGCGCACGCGCCGCGTTGGCCGTCTCTCTCCGCCCTTGATTCGATGAGCGGATTTTCCGCTTGCGGATCATTTGCCCCAGCGGGTGAAGCCAACCGAGGCGGCCGCGCCGAGGCCGAGCACGATCATCGCCGCGCCGACCAGGGCGAACAATGTCCAGGCTGGTGCGTCGATCGCGGCCAGCCACCATCCGCCAATCGCGACCATCGATAGCCGCGCGGTGTACGCCAGCACCGGACCTCCGACCTTCGCGGCACCTTGGGACGCAAAATAGAGGCTGGCGCCGATCCCGAAGAACACGAAGGTCGGGCCCGCCCAGGCGAAGTAGGAGTTCGCCGCCGCCGTGACGCCGGCATCCTCAGTGAACAGCGATACCCAGAGTGCGGGTTTGAGCGCCACAACGAGGCCGACCAGGCCGACGGTGAGGCCCGCTGCGGCACCCGCGGTCCATGCCACCTGGCGCGCCCGTGTCACGAGGCCGGCACCGATCGCCGTGCCGACCATCGGCACCGAGGCCACGCCGAATGCAAATGCGATCGGCGTCAGCAGGAATTCAAGCCGCGCGCCGATGCCGTAACCCGCCAGCATTGCGGTACCGAAGCCGGCCAGGATCTTTGTGAAGATCAGGATAGTCAGCACGCTCTGCAGCGGCGCCAGGCACGACACCGCGCCGACTTTCAGAATGTCGACAAACATGCCGCGCTCAAACGCGAAGGCTGCGAAATTCAGCGTCAGCCGGCTGCGGCCGCTGACGAGATACCACGACAGAAATATCGTACCCAGCGAGAATGCCGTGAGCTGGCCCGCGGCCACGCCGCGCATTCCAAATTGCGGCACACCGAAAAGCCCGAGACCCAGCGTGCCGCCGACCACGATCTGAACCAGCGCCGCACCGATCAGGGTCATCGACGGCAGCCGCATGTCGCCGGTGCCGCGCAGCACCGAGGCCAGCGTATTGACTAGCCAGATCGCGATGGCGCCGGAAAACAGCACCTGCGAGTAGTTGCAGGCCTCCTCCAGCACGCCGCCGCGTCCGCCCAGCAACGCGAAGAACTGCCGTCCGAACGTCAGCATCAGCAGCGTGAAGAAAAGCCCGCCGCAGGCGCCGATGATGACGGCGTGCAGCGCGAGGTTGGCCGCGCGATCGCGCTTTCCGGCGCCGAGCGCGCGGCTGATCGCGGAGGAGACGCCGCCGCCCATGGCGCCCGCCGACATCATCTGCGTCAGCATGGCGAAGGGAAAGACCAGCGCGATACCCGCCAGCGGTTCGATTCCGAGCCGGCCGATATAGGAGGTTTCGGCCACCGCAACCAGCGTGGAGCCGAACATGGCCACCGTATTGGGAAGCGCCAGCCGCAGCAGCGTCGGCAGGATCGGCGACGTCAGCAGACTGTTTTCGGCAACGCCGAACGGGCGCGCATCGAGCGGAGCGTCAATCCTCATGCGTCACCGGCTGGTCAGCCCCTCAGGCGGGGCCTGCTTTGGATTATGGATGACATATTATGAGCAAGCCCGCGCTGACGCCAGCCCTGGCCATGCAATGGTCACCACGGCAGGCCGCATAGATCGATCACGCCCTGCCGCGGCGCGCGGGCGAAATCGAATACAAAGGGCGCCATCGCCTCGAAGCGAATTTTTCCGTCCGCCTGCTCGGCGTAGATTTCCCCCGTGAAGGGATGCCAGCCGCGCGCCTGGTAAAACGCGAAATTGTGCGGTTCGCAGAACAACAGCGCGAACTGCACCGCTTCATGGTCGCGCATGGTCTGGATCGCCGCGTTGAGGGCGATGCCGGCATAGCCGTGGCGGCGGCAGTCGGGGCGGGTCGAAACGCCGCCGATGCCGCCGATATGAAACTTGCGTCCGTTCCAGGTCACGTCGCGGAAATAGATGCCGACATGACAGGCAAGACCGCCCGAGGGCGCCTCGATCAGCACGCGCAGGTCGGCATGGGCCCATTTGATGTGGCCCCAGGACAGTTTTTCGACGACATCGCGCGGCCAGACCGCTTTGAACAGCGGTTCTGCCAGTGGCCACGACGCGGCGCCGTTCAAGACGTCGATCTCGATGCTCATATTGCCATCAACCTCTCGCGCAACGCCTCCTAACACGCACTGACGGCTAGATGCGGCACCGCATGCGGGGCACGCCATTCCGGCGCCAAGGGCAAGCAAAATTGCGGTGTTTAAGACCGATGGAACCTTCTATAAGGGTTCCCGTTAAACCTCGTCTCCCATCATTTCGGACATCCTCCCATGACCTTCACGCTTCCCAACCTCCCTTATGCCTATGACGCGCTGGCGCCCCATATGTCGAAGGAAACGCTGGAATATCATCACGACAAGCATCATCAGGCCTATGTGACCAACGGCAACAATCTGCTGAAGGGCACCGAATTCGAGGGCAAGTCCCTCGAGGAGATCGTCAAAGGCTCGTTCGGTAAGAATGTGCCGCTCTTCAACAATGCCGGCCAGCACTAGAACCACCTGCATTTCTGGAACTGGATGAAGCCCAATGGCGGCGGCACCAAATTGCCCGGCCGCCTCGAAAAGAAGATCACCGAGGACCTCGGCGGACTGGAGAAGTTCAGGACCGATTT
>JAQGKJ010000569.1 GCA_028290165.1 Bradyrhizobium sp.
GGCCCGGTGAGCGGCTGGGAGCTGATGCAGATTGCGGCGGTTCAGCAGGCGATCTCGGCGTTCGAGGACGTCATCGCCGACCTCGATGCAGAAATGGAAGCGGCGGCGTAGCCGCATCTTCCTCGTCGCTTTCGGCGGGAGGGAGTTCAGGGCTCCAGATAGCGCGCTTCGAGCGCGGCGCGTTCGCGCGCGCCAAGGCCCAGTCCATCGCTGAAATAGTTTTCGAGATTGCCGTAGTCGGCGCCGATGGCATCGAAGGCGGCGGCGAGGAACGATGTCTTCACCGACCCGAGTACCTGCCTGACATCCTCAGGGAGATCGCTGGAGGAGGCAGGGTCGCGGCGGTATAAGCGGTTGGTCAGCAGATTGTCCTTTGCGATCAGATCGCTGGACACGCCGAGCGCATGCAGGATCAGCGCGCAGGCAAAACCGGTCCGGTCCTTGCCGGCGGTGCAGTGTATTACCAGCGGCGCGTGGTCCTCAAGCAGGTGCGCGAACAGTGCGCGGAAGCTTGACGTGTTGTCACGCACATAGTTGCGATAGGAATCCCGCATGACTTCGATGGCATCGGCCGGCGACAGCCGCTTACCGCCCGCAAGCCGCGTGCGCAGCGACGCCACGACGGTCGGCTCGATCGGCAGCGAATGAACGGCGATCTCGGTTATTCCGCACGTCGCCGCAACGCGTTCCTCGGTGCCGCGGAAATCGAACGCGCTGCGCAAGCCGAGGCCGCGCAGGATCTCGATATCGGCATCGGTGACGTGGCCGAGATGGTTGGAGCGAAAGATCCGCCGCCAGCGTACCGCGCGGCCGGCTCTGCCGGGATAGCCGCCGAGGTCACGGAAATTGCTGGCGCCGGCGAGATTGAAATGACGGGCAGGGGGTTCTGACATGGGGTCAGCTTAAGCTATCCTCTGCGGCGGAGAAATGACTGACAGGGTGGTCGCTTGCCTGGTCTGGTCTATACTCATTATTTCTGGGGGCGAGCATGAATCGGCATGGGATCGTTATTTTCGGCATGGCATTATTTGTTGCGGAAATGGCAGCCGGCTCGTCGTCCGCGTCAGCGCAGACCTTCCAGAGCTATCGCTGCGCCGACGGCACTCAATTCATCGTCGGATTTTTCGAATATGACCGGCGCGCCCATCTGCAGATCGATGGAAGGGCGGTGACGCTCGGCAAGCGCCTGGCCCTGTCAGGCTCGCGCTATTCGGGTGGCGGCGTCACGTTGAAAATCACCAGGGCGGGCACCACGGTCAAGCACGCCAAACGACCGGTGACGGCGTGCGAGCTGACATGAAAAAGGGCCGAAACGTTTTCGTTTCGACCCTTTTTTAAACAATTGATAATCGCACCAAAGACTGGCAACGCATCGGCATCGGGGGTGCCGTCGGCATCAGCGTTCCCATACCGGCTTGGATTCCTGGATAGCTGCTTCGTGATACCAGCTGCCGCTGCAGGCAGCCTCGTTCACGCGCGGCGAGGCAAGCTCGGTGGCGGTATTGGTCTCTTCATAGCGGCGTCCCCCGAGAGCCGCGCGGCCCCCGGCTGGGAATTGGTAGATCTTGGCGGACCCCCGATTCAAACTCGTATTCATTTTATCGTCTCTCCTTGTGTCGAAGCACATGGACTCATGCTGCGCCCGACTCGTTCGCGAGTGGTTACCAAGATCGATATCGGCCGTGCCCTCCGCTCGCGCAACCTGATCAAGACAAGGTCATTTCCTGTATAATTTGTGGGCAATCCTGATTTTGCTTCCCTGGAAGCAAAGGCCGCATGGCTAACGCTTGGGCTATCGCCAAGGTTGCGGGGACGTCCGGCTTTCTTGGTGAATATTGCCGACGAATGGCGCGGCTTTAATCGGAAGGCCAAAACGGGCCACGGCCTGCCACGGAATCAGGCGTAGTTTGGGGTCCGTCGGCGGCCCGACCCGTGCGCCTTTGCCGCACCTCGGATGCGATCCGAGGCCCGGGTCCGGAGGGGGATTTGGCCTTCCCGGCCGGGCTTTCGCAGTGCAGCGACTGGCACTTTAATTGCTTGGTAAGAATCGGCCGATGGTGGCCGGGTACGCTTGTGGTGACCAACAGACCTCGGTTTCCCACCTTTCGCATCATCAACATATGAGAGAGGCTCAATGACCAAGTATAAGCTCGAGTATATCTGGCTCGACGGATATACGCCGACGCCGAATTTGCGCGGCAAAACTCAAATCAAGGAATTCGATGCGCTTCCGACGCTGGAGCAGCTTCCGCTGTGGGGTTTCGACGGAAGCTCGACCCTGCAGGCGGAAGGAAAAAGTTCGGATTGCGTTCTGAAACCCGTCCGTGTTTTCCCGGACGCTGCGCGCACCAACGGCGTTCTGGTGATGTGCGAAGTCATGATGCCCGATGGCAAGACTCCCCATCCTTCGAACAAGCGCGCGACCATCCTCGACGACGAAGGCGCATGGTTTGGCTTTGAGCAGGAATACTTCTTCTACAAGGATGGCCGCCCGCTCGGCTTTCCCACCTCCGGCTATCCGGCGCCCCAGGGCCCATACTACACCGGCGTCGGCTATTCGAACGTAGGTGCGGTCGCGCGCGAGATCGTCGATAAGCATCTCGATCTGTGCCTCGCCGCCGGTATCAACCACGAAGGCATCAACGCCGAAGTCGCGAAGGGCCAGTGGGAATTCCAGATCTTCGGCAAAGGCTCCAAGCGCGCCGCCGACGAAATGTGGATGGCCCGCTATTTGATGCAGCGGCTGACCGAGAAGTATGGCATCGACATCGAATACCACTGCAAGCCGCTCGGGGACACCGACTGGAACGGCTCCGGCATGCACGCCAACTTCTCCACCACCTACATGCGTGAAGTCGGCGGCAAGGAATATTTCGAGAAGCTGATGAAGGCGTTTGAAGCGAACCGCGAAGATCACATCGCCGTCTACGGCCCGGACAACCATCTGCGGCTGACCGGCAAGCACGAAACCGCAGCGATCACCGAATTCACCTATGGTGTTGCGGACCGCGGGGCTTCGATCCGCGTGCCCCACAGCTTCGCCAACAACGGCTACAAGGGCTATCTGGAAGATCGACGCCCGAACTCGCAAGGCGACCCCTACCAGATCGCTTCCCAGATCCTGAAGACGATCGCTTCCGTTGGGACCGCCGCCAAAGCGGCCGCGGCCTAACGCGTTCGGCACGATACAGCCTGGACCGGAGGTGTCCGGGCCGCAACCCTGATCCGCCAAGGCGCTCCAAGCGTTTTGGCGGATCGTTGCGTTTGGGCGTCCCCGTTTCCCTCTTCCATTGCGCCAGTTCACGGCTTTCCCTAGAAGGGACCGCCCTTGCAGGCGCAGCTGCAGACGGAAGGATGGGTGATGGAGGATGTGGTTCGCGTACTATCGACGCTGGCCCTGATGGGGGCGGTTCGCAGCCTTGCCGGAAGATATCAGAGGTCAAGCGGCGCGCGCATCGATGCTGATTTCGCGCCGACGCTCGGGCTATTGGAGCGCTTGCGCGGCGGCGAGAGCGCCGACGTCGTCATTCTGACCAAACAGGCGCTCGACGATCTCGCCGCAAAGGGAATCGTGGTCGCGGCAAGTTGCGCCGATCTGGCGCGTTCCTTTGTCGGCGTCGCGGTGAAGGCCGGCGCCGGCCATCCGGATATCGCGACAGAACCCGCGCTGCGCGCCACGCTGCTCGGCGCGCGGTCGGTGGCGTATTCGCGCATCGGCGCCAGCGGCATTCTGTTTGCGCGACTGATCGAGGAAATGGGAATTGCATCCGAGATCAACGCGCGCGCCCGCATCATTCCGTCGGGCTTCACTGCGGAGTCGCTGGTCACCGGCGAGGCCGAGCTAGCGGTGCAGCAGATCAGCGAGCTGAAGCAGGTCGAAGGTGTCGAAGTCGTCGGACCGATCCCGCATCACTTGCAAATCCCTGCGGTGTTTTCCGCAGGCCGTCTTGCGGCGTCGAAGCGACCGGTTCAGTCCGACGCGCTCTTGAAATATCTCGCCTCGCCGGAGGTGGCCCCGGTGCTGCGCGAGTCCGGGCTGGAGCCTTGAATAAGCCGCGGCTTCGAAGCTAACGTGCCGCCTCCAGAGTGTGCGTCATGATGAAACGACCCAATGCGCTTTTTTCCTTTGCGACAGGCCGCATCGCGCTTTCCACGATCGCGATCGCGGCGGCCGTGTGTTTACGCAATCCATCGGAGCTCAAGGCGCAATCGGCCGATCTCGTGCTGTGCGACCGGCTTGCGGCTGATCCGGCCGATCCCGACAAGCCGGTCGACGTCAAGGGCGTGCCCGATGTCGCGCCGCCGGACGTCGCGACCGCGATCAAATATTGCAAGGTCGCATCAGGCTCGTCGCGGCGCGCGCTGTATCAATTGGGCCGTGCCTATGCCGCCAACCGGCAAATGCCGGAGGCGATCGGTGCGTGGCGCAAGGCGGCCGACAAGGGTTCTACCTCGGCGATGGTCGAGCTCGGCGTGCTCTATGGCACCGGCGCCGGCGTCGCCAGGGACGAGGAGCAGGCCCGAAAACTGTTCGAGCGCGCGGCGTCAGCCGGCAATCCGCGCGGCGTCACCAACCTGGCGGCGCTCGGCGGCGGCAGCGCGTCGTCGGATCCCGCGCGGGCGAGGGAGCTCCTGGCAAAAGCCGCCGAGACCAACGCGGAGGCGCGGTATCAGCTCGGGCTGATGCTGGCGGACGGTACCGGCGGGTCCAAGGACGATGTCGCCGCGCGCGCCCTCTTCGAGAAGGCGGCCGCGCAAAACCACGCAGGCGCGCTGGAGCGGATGGGCGCGTTCACGCAAGAGGGTCGCGGCGGCCCAAAGGATTCGAGCGCGGCGAAAGCCTACTACGAACGGGCCGCAACACTCGGCGACGAGGACGCCAAGAAGGCGCTGAAGCGGATCGAATGTCCTTACGCGATCAAGGACAAGCGCGGAAATTTTGTCACCAATCTTTGCTTTTAGGCGGCTGCCTCGTCACCTCGACGCCCTCCTCGCATCGCTCGCCATTTCAAGGCACGTCAGCAATTCGACATAGCTCGATGTGCCGCCCATGGTGGTTTCCTCGATGCACTGGGCTTTATCGCTCCGATTAAATTGGGCCCATTGCTTTTGAAGCTGGTCGCGCGCTTGCTTCTCATCCATCAAGCAGTGGTCGTGCGCCGCCTTCGTCACACCTTCAAACTTGCACTCCCGCACGATATCGAATTTGGGCACGCTGTCCACGATAGCTGCGGGGTGCAGGGAGGTCAGAATGACAATCGGCAGGTGAACCAGCATTTTTGTTCTCCACGCTGCGTGATGCAATCCGGTCGCGCCAGCCTGCCGCGCCAAATCGCGCGTCGCCTTGATCACCATCAAGCGGGCGAGCCGGAAATGAAGGGTGATCGGGGGAACAAGAGCGCGGCCATCGCGATTAATGCCGGTAAGTTTCGTTAACGCGAGGTCCGTCCCATGATCCGGAAGTTGCGATCCGGCGGGTACCGGCTGTATTCCCGAAAGACAAATCCGAAAACGGGCAAGCGGCGCAATCTCGGCACCTTCAAGTCGCGCGCGGCGGCGGAAAAGCACGAGGGCGCCGTGCAGTATTTTAAACGGCACCAGCGGTGCGGGTGCTGCTGCTACTTCATGTAGCACGCAACATGATTGCGTGCATCGCGATCGGTGGTCTCCAGATAGGGCGGATGGTCCTGCGCCGCCCGCGCCACCACGCGCGGCACGTTTTCCAGATAGTCCTCGCCGTGGCCGTATGAAAAATACCTGAAGCAATCGTCGTCGAATTTCACCGCCGCGATAATAGCCGCTTTCAGTTCCGCGTCCGCGACGTGCGGATGCGCCCGTTTCAGCCGGTCGAAGCTCGGTCCGTCCTGCGCGAAGTCGCGCTCATATTTGATCTGCGCGAAGCTTTGCTGCCTGGATTTCTCCGCGGCCTCCGGCGTGCTATAATCACGCGGCGGCCACACGCGGCGCTCCAGGTGTTCGAATGTCGCCTTCTGCCGCCAGATCATGTAGGCCGCGTCACGCAAGGGCAGGCTGGATGCCGCGGCGATGATATCGTCGATGGTTCGGGACAAGCGCGCGTCACCTCGGCGGCAGCGAATAGAGGAGGTGACCAGTCCACCAGGCAGCGTCGCCGGTCAGGCGAAGCGCAAACAGCCCGGCGCCCGCAACGAGGGCGATCCAGAACAGCAGCTTCGACATGGCGCGCTTGAGCCCGAACAAGCCGCCGAGCATCAGCAGATCGAACGTCATCGTCATCACCTGCTCGGAGCGCATCGGAAATTCGTGGGCCGGCGTCAGCACGTTCCAGAGAAAGTGGCCGATCAGCAGGGAGGGGAGCAGCACCGCAATGATCGGATGGCGGCTGGCGTAGCCGGACGTCTGCACCGGCTGATTGGTCATGGCTTTGCCCCCTTCGGCCCCTTGCCGGAATTTCGTCCGTCTCGCGCGCCTGTCGGCGCCGCACGAGGCTGTCGGACGGTTCGCCTAGGAAGTCGCCCACGCGGCGGCAAGTTCAAACCGGGCCGCCGGGTTTTGCGAGTTACCGCCTGACGTCCCGCTCCAT
Source organism: Bradyrhizobium sp. (assembly GCA_028290165.1). Next base: position 6,563 of record JAQGKJ010000569.1, read on the forward strand.
TTCGAGGCAAGTCAGTAGTTCGACGTAGCTCGGGATGTTGCCCGTGGTGGCTTCTTCGCCGCACTGGCGTTTCTGACTGGCATTAAATTGCGCCCATTCCGTTTGAAGTTGTTTGAGCGCCTGATTCTCGTCAGTCGTGCACCTGTCCTGCTCCTCCTTGGTGCCGCCTTCGAACTGGCACTCCCGCACGACATCGAATTTCGGCACGCTGTCCGCGACAGGGATGGGGTGCAGGGAAGTCAGAATAACAATCGGCAGGTGAAACAGCATTTTGTTCTCCGGGCTGGGTGAAGTCGTCCAATCCCCGAAGCCAATGTCGTAGGTATTTTTTTGCCGGCATCAAGCTGGCGGTCACGTCAGCGTTACCTCGGCAGCAGAATAAGGGGTTTTGCCGGCGGATTACGCTACGTTGATCCGCGCCACAGGGTGTGGATGCCATGAGCAATCGTATTCTCGTGTTCTACGGCTCCTATCGGTCCGACCGCATGGGCATCCGCCTCGCGCAGTTCGTCGTCGATGGCCTGCGCGGCCGCGGCGAGGATGTCGAATTGATCGACGCCAAGGCGGTCGGCTTGCCGATGCTGGACCGGATGTACAAGGAATACCCGAAAGGCAACGCGCCGCCCGCGCTTGAAAAACTCGCCGGCCAAATCCGCGACGCCGACGGTTTTGTCTTCATCACCGGCGAATATAATTGGGGCATCCAGCCGGGCCTTAAAAATCTCACCGATCATTTTCTCGAGGAGTGGTTCTGGCGGCCCGCCGCCATTGCCAGTTATTCCGCCGGGCGATTTTCCGGCGCGCGCGCCGCGACCGCCTGGCACGGCACGCTGTCGGAGATGGGCATGGTGGTGATTTCAAGCACCATCGCGGTCGGCCCGATCGCGCAATCATTGTCCGCCGACGGCAAGCCGCTGGGCGAGGGCGGCAAGGCGCTGGAAGCGGCGTTTCCCCGCTTCGCCGAAGATCTCGCCTGGTGGATCGAGGCGGCGAAAGCCCAGCGGGCGAGGAAGAAGCCGCCGTATTGAGCTTTGTAGGGTGGGCAAAGGCACTCTTGCGCCATGCCCACCGTTTTTGCTTTGGGATGCATGGTGGGCACGCTTCGCTTTGCCCACCCTCATATAGGGGATTGTGAGTCAAGACCTCTGATAGGGCTGGGTTAGGTTTGGCACGGCGGAAGGGCGGCGCGCGGAGCCATGCGAAGCGCAGCGCGCCGACCGGGCTCTGAGCGAGGACTGGCTTCTTGAAATGGCTGCAGCTCACTGCATCACGTCATATCCGGTCGGACCGTCTGGTCCGTACCCACATTCCGCATGCTTGCGGCGAGAAGCCACGAGGATGAGACCCATCTACAAAACGGCAGTTTGTTCGGCCCATGCTTGGCACGGTCATCATCCATCCCGCACTGGCCGCGGTGACAAACCGCAGCGCTGCGCGTCGTTACATTGTTATGCCTTCAGCACGGCCTGGTCTGGAACCAGACCGGTGGTGAGATAGCGCCACATCGCCACGATCAGCTTGCGCGCCAGGGCGATGATGGCGATGCGCTTGATCCGTTTGCTGGCATTGGCGTGCGGGCGCCGAACCAATGACTGAGGGCGCTGTCCGGCTGACGCCGCCGCCACAGCCATGCCAGTTCGACCGCCTTGAGGCGGGCGTGCGGATTGCCGGCCTTGCTGATTCCCTGCTCGCGATCCATCCCGCCGCTGCACCACGGACTGGGCGCCAGCCCGCAATAGCCGGCGACCTCGCGCCGATTGCGGAAGTCTTTGTAAAAAACCTCGTTGACCAGCGTTGCGGCAAATGCCGGGCCCAGTCCCTTGAGGGGCAGCAAGAGAGCCCGGCGCTCGGCCATCTGCGCCGCGGCTGGTGCTTCTGCCGTAGCCGGCGAGACGACGGTAGGAACTATTCGCGAGAGCTGGACTACGCCTGCTCGGTGAGCGGGAATGGCACGCCCGGTCGATAAAGCAAAACCGGGCGGATTTCGTACATCGCGGAGGGATTGGCCTGGCGCAGGTCGCGCGCGGCGGCGATGGCGGCGTCGCGATCGGCGCAGTCGACGACGTAGAAGCCGAGCAACTGCTCCTTGGACTCGGTAAACGGACCGTCGATCACCGTGCCTTTGCCCGGCCCGCGCAACACGCAGGCTCGTTTCGTCGCGCCAAGGCGCGCCGCCGGTCCCATCTGCCCCTCCTGGTTGAGACGCTCATGCACCTTATTCAGATCGAGCATCAGCGCCGCATCCTCCTGCGGTGTCCAGGAGACGACCTCCTCTTCGGCGTGATAGGCTAGGATCGCGTAAAGCATGGGTTGCCTCTTTCGGGTTGGGTTGGCGGACGCCCCGAGGACGTTTCGGGGCGGCGGGTCCCGACATTTATTTATGGCCGGTCGGGTTGTTTCAACCGCCCGCGCCGGGCGCGATAGCAAAGGTTATTCCGGCAACGCTTCGACCCCGGTCGAACCATGTTCCGCGGAAGGCGTGATATAGGCACCGCTCGTTCGATTGAAGCGCGGAGCTAAAGGCCATGCCGACGATCGCGATCGGCCCACAGCTGGCGGAGGTCGCCCAGCTCATCGGAGATCCCGGCCGGGCCAATATCCTTACCACTTTGATGGATGGGCGAGCGCTCACCGCCGGCGAATTGGCGGCCGTGGCACATGTGACGCCGCAAACTGCGAGCTCGCACCTCGCAAAACTCGTCAACAGAGAGCTACTGATCGTGACGAGGCAAGGACGGCATCGCTATTACAAGCTGGCGACGCCGCTGATCGCCCGGATGCTGGAGGGGATCATGGGTGTTGCCGCGGTGGGGCCACCGAGATATCGGCCGCCCTCCAGGATCGACGATCAGATGCGCCGGGCGCGGACCTGTTACGATCACCTCGCGGGTGAACTTGGCGTGGCGCTTACGGAGTCCCTGATCGATCGTCGCTACCTCGTGCTGGATGCCGACGCGGGTGAACTGACCGGCGAAGGAACAGCGTTTCTTCAGGAGATTGGCGTCGAGCTGACAACGCCGGCGCGTTGCCGCCGTGCGTTCTGCCGGCCATGTCTCGATTGGAGCGAGCGGCGCCCGCATCTCGCGGGCAGGGTCGGAGCTGCCCTCGCTGACCTCAGCTTCGAGCGCGGCTGGATACGCCGGCGGCGGCAATGCCGCTCCATCGAGATTACTCCAAGGGGCGAGATGGCGTTCGACCAATTGTTTGGCGTCCGATTGTTCGCGCGCGGGTCCTGACGCGGCTGTCCTGGAGCGGCCTGCGCGGCACGGCCTCACCTGGCGTGGCGCCGGTCTGGATTCCCCCTCTGCCTGAATTGAACGGATATTGCTGTGCTTGCAGCCGCGCGCGCCGGAACATTGCTTCGAGCGCCGCCGAAACAAAAGCGGAGAGCGATGGGCTAAGCACGGCGTTGCCGCAGACGAAAGCGCAACGGAAAGGAGAGATCGTGCAGTCTTCAAATATCCCGATGATCGGCCCTCGCGACGCGCTGACCCGAAGATCGGCCATCAGCGTATTCGGAGCGATCGCTGCGATGGCCAGCTTCTCGCCGCTGGCCATCACGCCATCTCAATCCCAGCAAACCGAAGGAAACATGACCATGGAACAATACGCGACGAACAGGAAAACCTTGAGCGAAGTCGTCAACGGCGGCGGCCTGCTGGTCGTTGCGCAATGGGAAGCCAAAGAGGGGCAGGCCGACGCGGTGGCTGCGATTCTCAGGCGCTTTCTCCCCGAGGCCCAGAATGATCCGGGTGCGAAGCTGTTCCTGATCGGCCGCGGAAGATACAACCCTGCGCAATTCCTATTCTACGAATTCTTCGTAGACGAGGCGGCGCTCGCGGCTCATCTGGCGAGCGGCTATTTCGACACACTGATCACGAAAGAAGCGCTGCCGCTTCTTTCCAAGCGCGAGCGCGCGCAGTACTTCCTGCTCTAGCCTGATCGAGGTCCGGCTTTGCATGGGACCGCGCGGGCCGGTCCCATGCACCCCTTTCAATTGAGGCGGTCGTGGACCCTGTCTGTTCGGTGGCGCGACAGGCCACGGCTTCTCAGTGCGCTTGCTCATCCGAACTTCGCGTTTCGGATTTGCTCGGTGGTTGCTTTGGCAAGCCTAATTCCTGACACGGAACCTGCTTCCATGTTCCGTCGGGCATCTCTTGTTGGGCGCTGCAGGGCGATGAGGCCGGTTGTTCGGTGGTCTTTGGGGCATCGGAATGTCTGGCCAGCGCCGGCGCCGTCAGGAAAGCGAGGACGGCCGTCGAACCGACCAGGATCGCGTGCTTGATCCGCATGGGAGGCTCTCCTTTCTCGAAACGGAATGATTTCGTAGAAAGGATTGTGACGATTTTTTGCCGCCGGGGATTGGCGGATCGCTACTGCGTCCTCCACTCCCCGCGGCCGCGACGGGGTGCCAGGCCGGACGTCGGGAACGGCCGTGAACGGCTCCCGCAGTCCACGGGTGGCCAACCTTCGCTCAGCCAAATTGCCCGCGGTAACCGTCACGAATGCCCCCAATTCGAGCGGCACATCATGCTGGACCGGATATTGCAATCATTGGCATGCGTCGTTGACTGTCTGACGAAATATGTGGGTAGATGACTTTACGGTTCGATTTCCACGCTGATTTCATCGAGAGTAACGCGAAAGCCGCAAGGGCGTCGTCCTTTCAGCACAAGGGACTGTCCGGGTGTCCGATTGTGTGACACGCACCGATGAAGAAGCCACTACGGAGAATGGCCGTGAAGAAGCTCATGATGATTGCCGCGCTCGTCGCGTGCACATCGCCCGCGTTCGCGGGATCGCTTGTGTCAACGTGGAGCTGCAAGTATTCGCGCTTCTATGCATATAGTAACTGCATGACGACATGGACGCGGGTTCCGGACCCTGTTCGCGATCTCGAACAGGAGCGGTTGGACGCGATCGCGCGCCAGAAGGAAGACGCGAAATGGGAGCAATTCTGCAAACCGACATTCAAGGCCGACGAGTATGGCGTTCGTCGCGCATCGTATGCAAACAAGGGCTGTGAGTTCGGCCGAAGCGAATAAGATTAGAACCACCGGGCCCCGGCAGGCCAACGTTCTCCTTTCTCGAAACGGAATGATTTCGTAGAAAAGATCGTGACAATTCTCTTGCCGTGCGGACAGGAGTTGCCAATGACACGGATTTTGTTCGTCGGACAGATCCCGGAAACGGTCGATTTCGCCGATCCGGCGTTGCCGCCCGGCTTTAATGCGGAAAAGATCCATGCCGGCATCGCGGTGGCCATGCGGCAGATGGCCGAACGCGGCTGGCACGCCGATCTTTGCCTGGTCCGGCCCGACGCCACCGCGGCGGCGACGGTCGAGCGCCAGCTTGCCGGCAAGCTCTATGACGGCGTGGTGATCGGCGGGGGGATTCGCATCCCTCCAAAGAGCTTGCTGCTGTTCGAGGCGGTGATCAACGCTGTGCACAGGGCGGCGCCTGGCGCGTTCATCGCGTTCAACACGCGGCCGGAAGACTCAGCCGATGCCGCGGCGCGCTGGTTGAAAGCATGAGCCTGCTGAGCCCTCCATTCGATCCCGCGCGCGAGGCGGCTCTGGTCACCGGCGCCGGAAACGGCATCGGCCGAGCGATCGCGCAGGCCCTGGTCGGCGAAGGTGTGCGCACCGTGTTCGCCGACGTGAACCGGGATACGCTCACTGATGCGGTCGAAACCTCGCCGCGACCGGAGCTGGCTGTGCCCTGGGTCGGCGACCTCGCAAGTCCCGCTGCGCGCGATGCGCTGCTGGCTGACGCACGCACTGCCCTTGGTCGGGTGACGCACTTCGTTCACAGCGCGTCGCCTCAGCGCCGCGAGGCCGATCACGCGTTCGCGGTCAGAACCGAGATCTGGCGGCAAATGCATTCGGTCAATCTGGACGCCGGCTTTCATCTCGCCCGCGAACTGGCGCGCGATCTGATCGCAGCCCATGAGCCCGGTTCGTTTCTGTTTCTCACCTCGCTTCACGCCGGTACGCCGCGCAACCTGCCGCACTACTCGACGGCCAAGGCGGCGCTCGCCATGCTGGTGAAGGAATTGGCCAAGACTTTTGGCCGCTATGGGATCCGGGTCAACGCGCTCGTCCCCGGCGCCATCGTGGCCGGCGGTTTCGTCGCCGATCCGGCGCTGGCAAAACACAACCCGCTCGGCCGTCTCGGCCGCAGCGAAGACCTCGCACCGATGGCACTCGCCGTGCTGTCGAACCGGGTGTCGGCCTACGTCACGGGAGCGGCGATCGTGGTCGACGGTGGCCTGTCGCTGACGAACTGGTTCGATCCGCCGGCGCTTGATGATCTCTAGACGGCGAGACTCTCGGCCCGAGCCCGAACGTTGCAGATGTAACCTAAAAGCAGCGCTTTCGAAATCATTCCGACACGCACTCCTCTGAAGTTCGGTCTCCATCGGGACTGGGGCCATATGGCCATCGTTCCACCGGAGCAAGAGGAAATCGGACATGACGCTCATCCAGACGCCTCCCACCGCCATTTCGCGTCCGCTCGGCGCACTCGAGAAGCTGTTCTGGCTCGCCGACCAGAACCGGCCGACGCATTTCGCGATCGCCGCCGAGGTCGGCGGATCGACGCGGATCGAGCAGTGGCAGGATGCGCTCGACCGCGTCTGCCGGCAGTCGGCGCTGATCTGGAGCCGGATTGTTCGGGACAAACACGGCGCGCCTGTCTTCATGCCGGTCCCGTATGGATCGATCCCGCTTGATGTCGTCGAGAACGCCATCTCCGAGTGGACCGCCCATGTCGCCGGCGAGATACATCAGCCGTTCGATACGTCAAGCGCGCCGCTGCTGCGCGCAAAACTGCTGCATGGTGCCGACCGCGCGGTCATCATACTCTGTGTGCACCACGCCATCGCGGATGCCCTCGCACTCTGTTTTCTGATGCGTGACGTGTTGCGCGCGCTTGCCGGCGAACCGGTCCGGCTCAGCACCGAAACCGCGTCGATCGAGCATCTGGTCGCCGCCAGGCGCGCCACCCTGGCGATGCCCCAGGCAGAAGCAACCCCTGCAGCAAGACCGCCGATGCCGTACCGGCCACTGGACGGGTCAACACCGCTGGTGGAGGCCCTGCGTCTCACACGGGAGACGACGCGAGCGCTCCGCGAGCGGGCGCGGCTGGAGCAATCCACGCTCCACGGCGCGCTGAGCGCGGCGGTGACGGCCGCGGCCTCGACATTGGTGCCGGGATGGTCGGAACTGGCGCTTCGCGTTGTCTGTCCGATCGACGTCCGCAGGAGAATGCTGAACGGCAGCGAGCACATTGGATTCTGCGTGACCGCCGTCGTCGTCGATGCCGAAGGCAGCGCGCCGGATTTCTGGAGCATGGCCCGGTCGTTCTCGGACCGGCTCGAACCGGCAAAAAGCGTCGAAGGCATTTCAGCCATGATTGGCCTGGCGCATGACCTTGTGTCGCCAATCTCGACGGTGCAAGAGGGGCAGGAAGTTTTCGCGCAAGCCCTCGGCGCCGAGATTCTCCTGACCAACCTCGGTGCCGTCGAGTTCAGGGATAGCTTCGGCCCGCTCACGCTGCACGCGCTGTGGGGCCCGTCGGTCCATCCCGGTTTCGCCATGACGCAGACGGTCGGGGCGGTCACGGTGGGCGATCGATTGCATTTGCTTCATACCAGTTACGAACCGGCCAAGGGCTTATTGGGCGAAGTCTCGTCACTCCTGAACGCTGCGTTACGGGAAGGTCCTGGCCGCGATCCGAAACCGGCATCCGCAGGATTGGCGACGCGAAGCGCGTAGACCCGGATTGTGTATTTGTTCCGCAACTTCCGGCCATGATTTCTGCACTTTTCAAGAAGCATATGGCGCAACCTAATGCTTTGGAGGCTGGGCGGTGCCGAGATACAGGCTCGCGTTGTTGCTCATGGGGCTAGTCGGGCTCGGCGGCTGCATGCAAGCGACGCTCGCGCCGTCGTCGGACGCCAATTTTACGCCAAGGGACCGGCAGTTGCTGGCGCATCCGCCTTATGCGCAGGCAAACATTCCAGAATCCTATCGCCGGCACATCGTCGACTATTCCCGCAGAGAGGCGCCGGGCACGATCCTGGTCGATACCGACGAGCGTTATCTCTATTACGTCCTGCCGGAAGGCAAGGCGATCCGCTACGGCGTGGCGGTGGGGGAGGAAGCGCTGGCCTTCTCCGGCGTCGCTGCGGTTGGCCGCATGGCTGAATGGCCTGACTGGATCCCGACGCCGGATATCCAGGCGCGGCTCGGTCCTTACCCGCCGCGTATTGCCGGAGGTCCGGCCAATCCGCTGGGCGCGAGGGCGCTCTATCTCTACGAGGGCAACAAGGACACCCTGTACCGCATCCACGGCACCAACCAGCCGGAATATATCGGCCAGGCCATATCATCCGGCTGCATCCGCATGACCAACGAGGATGTCATCGATCTCTTTGACCGGGTGAGAACAGGCGCGACCGTCGTCGTCCTCCCGCCGGGTCGGAGCGCATGGACCGGGCCCATCGCAGGCCGGCGCAGCTGATCCATCGTTGAACCCGCATGCGCCACGCACCCCGGATTCCTGTGGCGCAATAATCACACCCGACTGAAATCGCGTGCTCGATGCCGTGCCTGGTCTGATCCGGCCACGGTTCCGCCCTCATTGGATTCAGCTCTTGGTGCGGGTCTTCGGTTGGGGGCACAGATTGGGGATGCGATATGTCTTCCATCGACTGTGCCGGTACTTCGTGCGTCGAGACTAAAGCGAACCCTATTCCTGACGCGTCCCTGGTCTCGGCCGCGCGTGTCGGGAAAATCATTCGACTGTTTGTTGTCGCGGTGGGGGCAGGGACGCTTGCGGCCTGCGCGCAGTCCTCTGTCGTCAGCAAAAACTCCGGATTTGTCGGCGCCAGTCGACAGGCGTCGCTGGGGCACAATCGAACGGCGGCATTCAAGACCAACAGGCGTGTCGCGGTCGCAAAAAAGCATACGCCGTTCGCGTCGCCGAAAAAAAATGCAGCCGAGACACCGACGGCCTCGCAGGGAGTTGCCAGCTTCTACACGGAGGGGACACAGACCGCGAGCGGCGAAAAGTTCGATACGCACGAATTGACCGCCGCGCATCCGACGTTGCCGTTCGGCACAAGGCTGCGCGTGACAAACGTCGCGACCGGACGATCCGTGACAGTCCGGGTCAATGACCGCGGTCCATACGTTCCCGGGCGCGTTGTCGACGTCTCCTATTCCGCGGCCGATGCGCTGGGAATGGTTGGACGGGGTACCGCAAAGGTCAAGCTCGACGTCGTGCAGTAGCTGAGACGCGTCGATAATTTCTATCTTCGTCATTCCACGATGCGCAATTTCACATCGGGGAATGACGATGGCGCTGTTGATGGAACCCGTATTCAGGAATGGTTAAGCCCTTTCCGGCACATTGGCCTTTGGGGGCCTTGACCGGCACGGCGGTAGCCGGACGCCCCCTGGATATCCAACGGCTTCGAATAGAGCCGGCACACCCGAAAAGACCAGCGTGGCTAATGAAGCCCTTGAGGGCCTCACCCTTTTGGGCCGAGGACGCGCAGTCAATGAGACAAGACGAACGGAAATCCCTTCTTCTTCTGGAATGGGATCGCTGGCTTCAAACCCAGCCTCATCCATCGCGGCCAACTGCCCGAGATACGTTAAAGTTTTTTTGCGAGCTTCAGGACCGGCGATCCCCTCTCCTGGACTTCCGCTCGGGCGGACGCGACAAGTGGCAGATTATCCGTGCCTGGTTGCTAAGCGAGGGACGCGTTTCGGAAGGCGTTTCCCTCACGCGATCACCTCGTCGGCACAAGCGAGCAGCGTCGCAGCCGCGTGAAGCTCAACATAACAAGCCGGGCGGCAAGCCCCGCCCCAGGCGAGGCCCGGGCAGTCACGACCAGGCGTGATTGAGATGTCTGCCGATCGGCGAGGGCGCCAAGGCGGCGTGTGAAGCGTATTGCGTCGCCAGCCAATCCGATTCAATTTTCAAAACGGCCAGACCGCTTCAGGCACAACTCCGCATCCCCGCGGCGCGAGCGCCCGAGTTGTGCATCTATCACTCGCCCAAAGAGGGCGCGGGGAATGCCGGGCGCCCAGTGCACCCGCAGCCTCGTGTGCAAAATGTAGAAAGCACACGAGTGTCGTCACCACAGGTCCACCAGAACAGCCCGGCATTCCCGCACGCAATGGTTTTAACGGTTTCCTTCGTGCTCTCCCCGGTGATCGGCTTGTTGTCACCGTCATCGGCGGATTAAGGTTTTGTCGTGCCCGGTTGGGCTTTCAAAACCTCCGCCAACTTGACGCC
>JAQGKJ010000599.1 GCA_028290165.1 Bradyrhizobium sp.
GGATCGCACCCAGGATCGAGGTCGGCGGTATCGCGTAGAGCACGGTGCAGGCCACGGTAATGATGCCCAGGGTTCGCGCCAGCGTCTCGCTCGAACCGTAACCGATCCGGTCCATCGTTTCCGTGACAATCGGCCACGGCACCAGCTTGATGGCGCCATCGAACAGCAGGAACAAAATGACCAGACCGCTGAGCGCGCGGCCGAACCAGCGCGCCGGTTTTGAGACGGGGACATTCTCGGCAGTGGTCGGCATGGCTTTCTCCCTGGAGGATTGGTGATGCATGATCCAAGGACGAACGGGACCGGCGCGGGACGACAAGGGGAAGAAAAACATTTCCCTTCTCCCCTTGTGGGAGAAGGGACAAGAGAGCGCTACTTCGCCTTCGCGCCGCGCGGCGCGCTGTCGCGCATCAGGCGGTCGAGATGCATGCGGATATGGGCGGCTTCGGCGGAAGTATTGGCGAGCGCGATGGCGCGGTCAAACGCGACGCGGGCCTCCTCATTGCGTCCAAGCTGCACCAGGAACGCGCCGCGCACCCCGAAGAAGTGAAAATAATTCGAAAGCCGCGACGCCAGCGGCTCGATCATCTCGAGCGCCGCTTCGGCGCCACGCACCTTGGACACCGCGACCGCGCGGTTGAGGGTGACCACCGGCGACGGCTGCATGAGCTCGAGCGCGCCGTACAGCAGGTCGATCTGGGCCCAGTCGGTATCTTCAGGCTTTGCGGCGCGGGAATGCAAGGCCGCGATCGCCGCCTGGATCTGATAGGGCCCACTTTGCCGGTGGCGCATCGCCTTGTCGATCAGCGCCAGCCCCTCGGCGATCATCTTCTGATTCCACAGGCTGCGATCCTGATCGTCGAGCAGCACCAGCGCGCCATTGGGGTCGAAGCGCGCCGCCGCGCGGGCATGCTGCAGCAACAACAGGGCGGTCAGCCCCATGATCTCCGGCTCGCTTTGGAACAGCCGCAGCAACAGCCGCGCCAGCCGGATCGCCTCCTCGCACAAGGGTGCGCGGATTTCGACAGTATCGCCGCTGGCGGAATAGCCCTCGTTGAAAATCAGATAGATCATCGCGGCGACCGCGGCCAGCCGCTCGGTGCGCTCGACCGCGCCCGGCGTTTCGAACGGCACGTCGGCGTCGGCGACCCGCGCCTTCGCCCGCGTAATGCGCTGCTCCATCGCCGCCTCGGAGACCAGGAACGCGCGCGCGATCTGCTTGACCGTCAACCCCGAGACGATCCGCAGCGCCAGCGCGATCTGCTGGGTCGCCGGCAAATCGGGATGGCAGCAGATGAACAACAGCCGCAAAATGTCGTCACGGTAATGCGAGCCGTCGAGCCGCTCGGCCAGCGCCTCTTCGGCGTCGTCGAGATCGGAGATCGCGTCGTCCTCGGGCAGCGGCTGCTGCTTGCGGCTCCGCCTGAGGTCATCGATCGCGACATTGCGACCGACCATGATCAGCCAGCTTGCGGGATCGCGCGGCGGGCCGTTTTGCGGCCAGCTTTTCAGCGCGCGCAGGCACGCGTTCTGGAACGCCTCCTCGGCGGTGTCGAGATTACGGAAATAGCGCAGCAGCGCGCCGACCGCCTGGGGACGCGCAGAGGTCAGCGCGGAATCGATCCAGGCGGTGTCGGTCACGTCCTCAGGCTCCCTGGCGTCATCATTCCGACCGGACGAATCTCGTAGGCGCCGCCGGGATTGGCCGCGCCGAGATCGCGCGCGACGTCGAGTGCCTCGTCGAGATTCTTGCAGTCGATCACGTAGAAGCCGAGCAGCTGTTCCTTGGTCTCGGCATAGGGGCCGTCGAGCACGACCGGCGGATCGTCCTTGCGCAAGGTGGTCGCCGATGTCGTCGGCAAAAGCCGCGCCACCGGCCCGAGCCGGCCCTGTTTGGCCAGTTTGTCCTGCACGACGGCGAGCTTCTTCATCACCGCGGCGTCCTGTTCCTTGGTCCAGGAACCGGTGAAGTCCTCATCGTGGTAGCAAAGGATGGCGTAGAGCATGCGCAAGTGTCCCGTTTGATTGAAAGACGATCCAGTATGCCCGGAGCCGACCGGGAACGGAAATATTTTGCATGGACGATCCCTGCCGGTAAGGTCGCCCCAAATTCCGCGAGCTATGAGGCAAAAATCCGATGAACAAGGGCGCGCTCGCTTTGCTGGTGCATGGCGGGACCGAAAACTGGTCGCCGGAGCGCTGGAAGCGCCGGTTCGAGGACGTCTGCAGCGACCGACGGGTTTTGCAGGTGCCCGGTGCGGAATTCGATCCGGCCGAGATCCACTACGCCGCGGTCTGGAAGCCGGTTCCCGGCGAGCTTGCCGCATTTGCGAACCTGCGCGTGATTTTCAACCTGGGCGCCGGCGTCGATGCGCTGATGGCGGATCCGAGCCTGCCGAAGGTGCCGCTGGTTCGGGTTGCGGTCGGCGATCTCACCGGCCGGATGACCGAATATGTCGTGCTGCATGTGCTGATGCATCACCGGCAGGAGATTTATCTTCGAGCCAGCCAGCGCGAGAAGCGCTGGGCACCAAAATTTCAATGGCCGGCAAGCGCGATATCGGTCGGAATAATGGGCCTTGGCACGCTGGGAGCGAGCGCCGCCCA
>JAQGKJ010000628.1 GCA_028290165.1 Bradyrhizobium sp.
ACAACTACCATCAGCCGGTGATGGGCGGAACCTTCGCCAACCAGATGATGTTCGGCTATGCCGACGCCCTGTATTACGCCGACCAGAACGGCGATCCCGCGGTCCCGCCCGCCAATCAGATCGAGAACCCCAATCCGGCGCCGAGCACCAACAATTGGTACACCAATGACGGTTACGGCGGGGGCAGCTACACCAAGTGCTCCGATGCCATGCAACCCGGCGTCTCCCCGATCGTCAATTATCTGACTGCCGTCCATGTGCCGGCGAACTGCGCGCCGAACGCCTACTATCTGCTCAACAACTATGTCCCGGCTTTCATCGGCAGCGGCGTCACCGACCCGGTCAACAACGGCCAGTTCACGCTGCCGCCGGTGATCAAGCAGAAGCACATCGGCGATACGCTTACCCAGGCCAGCGTGTCGTGGGCGTATTTCGGCGAGCGCTGGAACGACTTCAAGACCGCCCCTGGCGAGGGCGCGAACTTCGGATCGCTCGACCCGATTGCTTATCTTTATTGCAACATCTGCAATCCGTTCCTGTATTCCGCCTCCGTCATGACAAACCAAACGGCGCGCGATGCCCATCTGAAGGATACACTCGATCTTTATGACGCCATCGCCGACGGCAACCTGCCGGCCGTGTCGTTCGCCAAGCCGAGCACCTTCAACGACGGCCATCCTTCCTCCTCCAGGCTCGATCTGTTCGAATCCTTCACCAAGCGGATCATCGACCAGGTGAAATCCAGGCCGGAGCTCTGGGAAACCACCGCGATCCTGGTCACCACCGACGAGGGCGGCGGCTATTACGACTCCGGCTACGTGCAGCCCGTCGACTATTTCGGCGACGGAACCCGCATCCCGATGCTGGTCGTGTCGAAATATTCCCAAGGCGGGCACGTCTCGCATGAATATTCCGATCATGCCTCGATCATCAAATTCATCGAGCGGAATTGGGATCTTCCGAAACTCTCGAACCGGACCCGCGACAATCTGCCGAACCCGAAGACGTCGGGTGACAATCCGTACGTCCCGCAGAACCGGCCGGCGATCGGCGATCTCTGGGGCAATTTCCAGTTCGCGGATCGCGATGGCGGCGATCACGGCGATCACTAATCGGCAACGGCTGCTTTCGGCGACGGAAGCAGCCCGTTCACATCAGTGCAGAAGGCCGGGCGTATCTCGCCCGGCCTTGATAATGGAGCGACCGCTTGCCTTCCACTGCTCCGCAGCGAGCCAATTTTTTGCCCATCAATGAAGCGCGCCGCGCCTTTGCCAACGGAGATCTGGCGACGGCCGAGCGGATCTGCTCGGAGTTGCTGGCACGCGCGCCCGACCACGGCGCCGCCTGGGCGCTTCTGACCGAAACCGCGCTGCAGCGCGGCCGCCTGGATGCCGCAATCGTCTGCGCCAATCGTGCGGTCTCATTCATGCCAAAAGATCCGATCGCGCTCATTCTGCGCGCGAAATGCCTGTTTGTTTCGGGCGAGACAGTCGAGGCACTCGAGGTCGCTGAGACCGCTGCCGACATGATCGGCGACGCCCCCGAAACGCTGGACGCGTGTGGGGCGATCTTCGGCTTGCTCGGGTTACATCAAGAGGCAAAACAGTTCTTCCTGCGCGCGGTTGCCGCCCGTCCCGACGTGCCGCAGTATTTGTTCAATCTGGCGGCGACAGAGCGAATGACCGGGGCGCTGGACGAGGCCGAAGCGCACTGCGACGCCGCCATCGGCCTCGATCGGAGTTACGGGCTGGCGCACTATTTGCGCTCGGACCTGCGCATCCAAACTGCCGACCGCAACCATATCAAGGAAATGGAAGCGCTGATCGGCGAAGGCGGGCTGGCCCGGCCGAGCGAGGTGATGCTGCGGTTCGCCTTGGCCAAGGAATACGAGGATCTCGACCGGCACACCCGCGCGTTCGATCATGTCGATGCCGGCTGCGACCTGCAGCGCCGCTCGATCACGTACGATCATCGGGCCGAGATCGGCGAGATCGATCGGATCATCCAGACCCACACCAGAAGCTGGATGGAGGCTGCCCCGCCAGGTCATTGCATCGCCGCGCCGGTTTTCGTCGCCGGGCTGCCGCGCACCGGCACGACGCTGGTCGAGCGAATCATCGCCAGCCACCCCGCGATGCGGTCTTCGGGGGAAACCAGCGCTTTTGCGACCGAGATGCGCCGCGCCATGAAGGCTGCGTCAAGCGGAGGCGATCCCGCGGATATCGGCAAACGCTACGTCGATTCAGTCACGGCGTTCCGCGTGCCGAAAGATGCCCGTTTCATCGACAAGACGCTGCAGAACTACCTTTACTGCGGTCTCATTCACGCCGCGCTGCCGGCAGCCAAAATCATATTGGTGCAGCGGCATCCGATGGACGCGTGCTGGGCAATTTACAAGGCTCATTTTCAGGGCAAGTTCGCGTTCTCGTATCATCAGATCGAATTGGCGGAGTATTATTTGGCCTACCGCCGCCTTTCGCGGCATTGGCGGGCGACACTGCCGCCGGACGTGTTGCTGGAAATAAATTACGAGGACATCGTCAGGGATCAAGCCGCGGCGAGCCGGCGCCTGATCAGTTTTGTCGGACTGCCCTGGAATGACGAGGTGTTGCGATTTCACGAAAGCCCGGCGCCGTCGGCGACCGCAAGCGCGGTTCAGGTTCGGCGTCCGATCTACTCGTCTTCGGTCGGCAAATGGCGCCATCATGCGGCACGGCTGGCGCCATTGCGCGCGCGGCTGGCGCGCGAGATCCCGGAACCAGAATTGGCGTGAGGCGGCGATGCATCGCAAGATCCTGATCATGGGCCTGCCGGGCGCAGGAAAGACAACACTGGCGCACGCGCTCGCGCCCCGGCTTAACGCGGTCCACTTCAACGCCGATGAGGTCCGTCGCGAGATCAATGCCGATCTTGGATTCTCCGAATCCGACCGGATCGAGCATGCGCGTCGCATGGGTTGGCTCTGCGATCAGGTGACAGCAGGCACCGGGTGCTTTGCGATTGCCGACTTCATTTGCCCCACCGAAGCGACGCGCGCAGCGTTCACGAAGGGAGGAGCTGCCTTCATCGTCTGGGTGGACCGGGTGTCCGCGGGCCGCTTTGAGGACACCAACCGCATGTTCACGCCGCCGGTGCAGTTCGATTTGAGAGTTTCGGCCCAAGGCAACCCCGACTACTGGGCGGAACAGATCGCCAGGCGGGTGCGGCCGATCTTCGACCCCAAGCGGCCTACCGCCATCTTCATCGGCCGCTACCAGCCGTTCCACAACGGTCACAAGGCTCTCATCACCGAGGGGCTTCGTCGCGTCGGGCAGGTCTGCGTCGCGGTCCGCGATACCGGCGGGCTGGATGAAAAAAATCCATTCAGCTTTGATTATGTGCGCGCCCGGATCGAGCATGCCTTGCGCGAGTTTGAGGGGAGCTACACCGTCGTGCCTCTGCCCAACATAACCCACGTCCTTTACGGACGCGACGTGGGCTACGCCATTGAAGAGATCGAACTAGACGCTCCATTAAAAGCGATTTCCGCAACAGACATCCGCGGCAAATTGCTTGATCGAGCAAGGTAAGGTCTATCGCGGTGTCAGCCCACCCCCAGCCGCACATCCTTCAGCCGGTCTGCGAACCAGCCGGATAACGGCTTGTCGATGACGCCGGCGACGTAAACATCCGCCACGACGCTCTTCTTTCCCAGCACCAGGTAGACCCCGAGCCAGTAGGCGAACCACAGATGCGGGTCGGTCAGCGCGCGCAGCTTGTGCTGGTCGTGTTCCGGCGGCTGATGGTTGCTCGCCTTCCTGACCTCGATCGCGAGCAGATTGTTGGGAATCTCGCGCTGGTGCACGACGATATCGGGATAGACCGATTTGCCCAAATGATCGTCGGTCGAGACGATCGTGCCATGCGGCAGCCGCAGCATCCGCTCGCCGAGCCGGTTGTAGTCGCAGTCGACTTCCCATCCGGGAAATTGTTTTTCGAGATGCACCGCGAGGCGATGCGTCAGCGTGCGCTCGCCGAGGTCCTTTTCGAACAGAAAGGTCTCGCGCGCATAGAATTCGGCAAGCGCGCTTACCACCTTGTTCAACTCGGTCTGCATCCCCGCGTGCATCGTGCCTCCGACAGAAGCATATTAGAGCCTGACCGGAAATGCATCGAGCTCTTTCAAGCTCTGGAATGATCCCAGCTTTTCGTCATGGCCGGCCATAGCCATCTGAAGGACGGCATCGCTTCGGCTCGCCTGTGCCCGGCCATCCACGTCTTACTTGCTCAAGTGCAGTCTAGAAGGAAGACGTGGATGCCCGGGACAAGCCCGGGCATGACGGACTTCGAAGAATCATGCCGTCGGAGGGTTCAACAGTCATTCCTATATCTGCACTTCGATCAGCCGCGGGCCCTTTTCGGGAATGGCTTCCGCCAGCGCCTTGACGAATTCGTCGGCCGTGGTGACCGCGCGCCCCTGAACGCCCATGCCCCTGGCGAGCGAGACCCAGTCGAGCGTCGGGCGGTCGATCTTGAGCATGTCGAGCGCGCGCTGGCCTGGCTCGCCGGCGCCGACGCCGTCGAACTCGCCGCGAAGGATCTGGTAGATGCGATTGGCGAATACGATGGTGGTGACGTTGAGGCCTTCGCGCGCCTGCGTCCACAGCGATTGCAGCGTGTACATCGCGCTGCCGTCACCGACCATGCAGATC
>JAQGKJ010000634.1 GCA_028290165.1 Bradyrhizobium sp.
GACCGAAGCCGGGCGAGGGGCCGTCGAAGGAAGAGCGCGAGTCCGGCCTCTACGATCTTCTGTTCGTCGGCCTGCCGCCGGATGGACGCCAGGTTCGCGTCGCGGTGCGCGGCGACCGCGATCCCGGTTATGGTTCGACCTCGAAGATGATTGCGGAATGCGCGATCTGCCTGCGCGAGGCGCCGGAAGTTTTAGGCGGCATCTGGACACCCGGTGCCGCTATGGGCGACCGCCTGATCAAGCGCTTGGTCGATCACGCCGGCATCACGTTCGACGTCGAGCGTGACCCGGCTCACGCCGCGCGGGGATCGTAGGCGTACATCCAGTTCATGGTGCGTGCATTGAACGGAATGAGCGCTTTCAGCATCCAGTCGCGGATCCAGGCACCCGCAGCGCTGAATTCGCGTTTCTGGTTGCCGTTGCGGCGGGCGAAAGCTACGACCCGTTCCACGCGCGGGCGGCGCTCGCTTTCGAAAGCCTCGAACGCCGCGCCGAAGTCCCGTCCCTCGCGCAGTAACAGGCCCAGCCGCATGGCGTCCTCGAGCGCGAGCGACGCACCCTGGCCGGCGTGCGGACTGGTGGCGTGCGCGGCATCGCCGATCAACAGCGTCCGCCTGCGCCACCAGGTCGGCAAGGTCGCGACGTCGAGCGTCGGCGTGATCACGATGTTATCCGCCGCCTCCAATAGTCGCGGGATCGGATCGTGCCAGCCGGCGTGGAAGTTGAGGAGGTGCTGTTTGATCGCATCCTGGCTCATGGCCCGGAACGTCGCGGCGTCGATGCCATGAGAGGGCTGGGTGCCCCACCACATCACGCCGTCATTGGGATCGGGGCTGCAAAAGCCGTAGCCGAAAAACCCGCTCTGTCCGAACGTCGTCTCCACGCGCTGTCCGATCGAGGTGTTCGCGAGCAACGATCGCGGCAGAAACCCTCCGAAACCGATCAGGCCGGTATCGAACGGTTTGGGGCCATCGGGGATGACATGCGCGCGCACGGACGAATGCACGCCGTCCGCCCCGATCAGAAGATCGCCTTCGGCACTGGAGCCGTCGGCGAAATGCGCGACAACGGGCTGGTCGGCGCGATCCTCGATGCGCACCAGGCGTTTCTCGAAGGCGAGTTCGACGTTCTCGCACCAGGCCTTGTTCACGATCGCCTCGTTGAGTTTGGCGCGCCGCATGTTGACCGCGGGCTGACCGAAACGCTGCGCCATGTTCTGGTTGATCGAGCCGAGCCGGGCGCCCGATTGCGAATAGAAATCGAAATATTCCGCGATCGAGCCGCCGCGGATGATCTCGGCGGCAAGGCCGATTTCGGCAAGCACATGCATGCCGTTCGGCGCGATCTGCAGGCCGCCGCCGATACCGGTCGAATAGGGCCATGCCTCGAACAGCTGGACATCGAAGCCGGCCCTCTTGAGAAAGATGCCGGTGACCGGACCGGCAATACCGGCGCCGATGATGATGACTTTGCGGGATCGGTTTGTCGTGGCTTGCTCCATGCGTCCGTGTGGTGGTAGGAACGTACAGTTGCTAATTATCTTATCAACTAAGAGATATTCGGACTAAGATATGAAGCGGGCTTTGTCAAGGCCGAAGGCGCGCGCCGCGCTGATGCAGGAACTGGAACACGCCGTGCGGCGATCCTCGGCGCAGGGCACGATATTCGGGCAGACCGTCGCCGACAGCGCCGGCATTTCGAGTTCCGACATGGAGTGCCTGGATTTTCTCAATCTGGAAGGCCGCGTGACGGCCGGCCGGCTCGCCGAGGTCACGGGTTTGACGACCGGCGCCATCACCGGCGTGGTCGACCGGCTGGAGAAGGCCGGCTTCGTGCGCCGCGAGCGCGACGACAATGACCGGCGCAAGGTGTTCATCGCGATCGTTCCGGAAAACACCGCAAGACTCGAAAAGCTCTACCAGCACATGCAGCGCGCGATCCTGAAGGACTGGGAGAGCTATTCGGACGCGGAGTTGCGGCTGCTGCTTCGCTTCACGACGCAGGGTTACAGGACGATGCTGGCGGCGACCGCGGAACTCAGGGCGATGATGGAGGCCCCGAAAGGCAAGCGTGCAGCGTCTACGAAAGCTGAAAGGGCGCCATGAGCGGCTGGTGCGCGGGCGCCTCGTAGCGTTGCGCGGCGGCGAACAGGCCCCACATCGCGCCCAGCATCATCCAGAAGTGCCGCCAATGGTCGGTGTCGATCACAAAACTTTCGCCGACGGTGCCAAGGAACGCCGCGAAGATCGCGAGATAAGCGCGTTGCCAGGGCACGCGGACGAAGACGTGCCGGAAGCCAATGATGACCGTGATAAACACCAGCGCCGGATAGCAGACGCCGGCGATCCGGCCGCCGGACATGAAGGCGTTCAATTAGGAGTAGTGGGTGTCCTCGGGAAAGAATTTTGTGAATTGCAGCGGACCGATGCCGAACGGCAATTCCAGCGCCATCTGCGCGCCGAGGATGTGCCGGCCGAAGCGGCCGAAGCGGCCTTCGTCATAGCTCTGATCGAAGCTGGCGCGCTGACGAAACATTTCGGCGACGCTATCGAGCGACAGCAGCACCACCATCAGCAGCGCCACCACGACCGCCGCCGCCACGGCCATTGCGATGATGCGCGAGCGCTGCGCCCGCGACGGGCTGGTCAGCACCATCAGCGCCAGCATGAAGGCCGATGTGATCGCGAGCAGTCCCCACGCCGCGCGCGAAAACGCCAGCAGGATCGCCAGCGACATGATGGCGAAGACGATGGCGCTGCGCAACGATTTGCCG
>JAQGKJ010000645.1 GCA_028290165.1 Bradyrhizobium sp.
TCGCCGGCGAGGTGCTGTTCTACAAGGACGAGAAGGCCGAGGACATGCTCTACATCGTCAGCGGCCGATTCAAGCTGGTCGAATCGGGCATCGAGTTGCCGGTGGGCGCCATCGTCGGCGAGCTCGGCATGCTGTCGCCGTCAAACATGCGAACCCAGACCTTGGAATGCGTCGAAGCCGGCGTGATCCTGAGCGTCAGCTACACCAAGGTCGAGGAACTATACGTGCAGAATCCGGCCTTCGGCTTTTACTTTCTCCGCCTCGCCAGCGCCCGGCTGTTCGAGAACATCGGGAAGCTGGAGCAGCGGCTGGCGCAGCAGGCAGCACCGGCCGCGCCGAAGCCCGCCTGAAGGTCAGGACCGCCTGAGTGGCAAGCATCGTTTCCTCGCTTCGTTATCTGCTCGCCGATTTCATCGGCGATGACGACGACACGCCGCCATTGCTGCCTGAAGATCTGCCCGAAGCCGTGGTGTCCGCCGTCAGCGAAGGCATTCATCTGCTGATCGATTATCAGGGCTCGAGCTACGCCCAGCTTTATGTCGATCGGGTGCGGCGGTTCGTGAACCGGCCGGGTGTCGATGACGCGATGCTTGGCGAAATCGCGCGGCTGATGGCGCTGCGCATGAGCTACCAGGATCCGATCCGGATCGCGCAGCTGAAGCTGGTCGAATTCGAGAGAGCGGCCGGCGACCCGCGCACGCCATCGACCGACGACATCAAAAAATTCCGGCTGGATGAATTGATCGGCGCGCTTCCGGCACTGGTAGCCGAACCGGTGCTCGATGCGCTCGAATGGGTGGGCTGGACGCACAAGCCGGTCTCGATCAGTTTTGGCACCAAAAGCCGGTGGGGCGTACGCCGGTTAAGGATCGAGGCGGGCTTGCGGCGATGGCGCCTGTTCTCGGTGCGCTATGCCAAGGAGCGCGTCTGGGTGGAACGCTGGCTGCACATGACCGGCCGCAGCCTCGTCAAGCAACCGAAGGCGGCCTCCGCCATGGTGCAGACCGCCACCATGAGCGAAGGATACGGCGACACCTATCGCCAGGGTCTCGCCGACTGGCATGCGATCATCGATGGCCTCGCCAAGCCGACCTTCGACGGCGTGTTGCAACTCAACGATCTTGCCGGCGCCGTGGCCGAGGCGCGCGCCGCCGCCATGCCCGACCCGCGGCAGGTCGCGCTGAAGCGCACCATCGCGGAGATCAGGGCGCGGGCGCTGACTTCGAGCGCGGATGCGGCTGCGGGGTGACGGTCCAGCCGGATCTACTTCCGTTCGAGATGCCAGGAGCCATCCCAGCCGTCCCCGGGCGGATCC
The DNA here is from genome assembly GCA_028290165.1 of Bradyrhizobium sp. Next base: position 1,316 of record JAQGKJ010000645.1, read on the forward strand.
GCCGTCAGCTTATCGATGCGCTTGATGAATGCCATTGACGGTCCGTCATCGGGAATTGCCAATAGCGCGGCCTCGAATGCACGACGCGATTCCTTCCAGCGCTGCGCCCGATAGGCGGCAAGCCCCTCGGAGAAGCGAGCGCGCAATTCGATCTGCACAGCCGTCAACTGGCCCTTTCGCCCCATGATCTCATACACCGCCTGCGCGTGAGTTTGTCCGAGCGTCACGACACGGTCGATCTCGCGCGCCTCGACCGCGTCGGAAGCACCAGCGATCGTGGCTTCGGATACGAGGATGCGTCCGCCATATTCCTTGTTGGCCCCCTCCAGGCGTGACGCGAGGTTCACAGGATCGCCCATCACGGTGTAACTCATCATCAGCTCGGAGCCGATGCTGCCGACGAGTACCTCGCCCGTGGCAATGCCGACGCGTATGTCGAACGCGTTTGGAAGAGTGCGAACGCCAAGCAGTTCGGGAAGCTCGGACCGCAACTGCGGAACGAGTTCCAACATCTCCAGCGCGGCCAGGCTGGCGAGCCGGGCCTGCTCCGCGTTGTCGGCGAATGGCGGTCCCCAATAGGCCATGATGGCGTCACCGATATATTTGTCGATGACCCCTTGATGCTGGCGGATCGGTGCGGACATGGTCGAGAAGTAACGGTTCATAACCTTGACCAGCCCCTGCGGGGTCATTCCCTCGCTGGTGCTGGTAAACCCCCTAACGTCGCAAAACAAAACAGTCATGACGCGGCGCTGTCCTTCAGCTGCCAGCGCCGACCCGTCTATCAGCCCATCGACGACGCGCGGATCGACATACTTGCCGAAGGTCTCACGGAGGCGTTCCTTGAGACGCAACTGCTCGACCATCTGGTTAAACGCGGCCGTCAGGTGACCGATTTCGTCCTGTGACGTAACGACCAGCGTTTCGTCCAGATGACCGGCCTCGACCGCCCGGGCGCCGGCCAGCAACCTCCGGACCGGACGAGTTACTCCTGCGCTGACCAACGCCGCGAACACCAAGCCCAGGAGGGCTGCGAGCAAAGTCAAGGCCACGGAGATCAGCATGACTTGATTCTGCTTGCGCACCGTCATGCCGGCATCCTTGCGCAGCAGGGCCAGCATGTCCGCTCGCACGCTATCCAGCTTCTGATCGAGTTCGTCGCGCAGTTCGTCGACGCGGTCGCGTTCTTCGGCGAGCGCTTTCGCGTCGCCGGCGTCGAGCACCGTCAGCAGGCGTTTGTTTTCTGCATTGAGACGACGACGGGAATCGTTGTTCAAGGCATCGATACGGCTATTGAGTTGACTCAGCGTAGCTGTGTCGCCGAACGTGGCACCCTTCTCGATCAAGTCGCCGAGCAATGCACGCGCGGCCAATATCTCCTGCTCAATCCGCCCGCCCTGTGCTTCGTAAGTGTCGCGAAGGGCCTTATACTGCGTATCGTTGTCAGGCGATGCGATCTTTTCGATGATGATCCGCCGCACCGAAAGCGCCCGTTCAAGCGAGCGAATATTCGCTCGTGCCAGGTGTCCGTAAGCCGGAATGTAATTTCGGGTCAGCTCTTCGATGCTCGTGCCGACCTGCATCACCAGAACCATGGTCAAGACCGCCGTAATGGCCATCAAAACGATCAGCGTCACGGCGATGCCCATGATCTTTCGTCTGATCGACAGCCGGATCATGTAAATCTCCTCAAACTCCGGGGTACGCAACCTTATCCGAGATATGGCTGCGGCGAAATCCGCTATCGGCTATCGAATGCATTCAAAGGTCTGGTGTTGCATGCCGTCGACGCCACAGGCCTCGTGCACGCGATGCTGTTGCGCGTCCAGGCCCTGGTGCTGCCCGTCAAGACGCTGGTGATGAGCGGACACTAAATCCTGTCTGAGCGGGCAGAGCTAGTGGACCAAATCTAACACTTCGATTCGCTTGGGGATTCCCTGAAGGACTCGCGTGTGCGAGTCTAGGGCATGCACAAGCGAACGAATATCCAGTTGAGCCGAACTGACCGTAGCAAGCTTAA
>JAQGKJ010000649.1 GCA_028290165.1 Bradyrhizobium sp.
TCCAACCTCGACATGATCACTTTCTTCTTCGCCTATCACGACATCACCTACATGCAGGTCGATCGCGCCGTGATGAACAAGAAGATGCTGGCAGCGCTGAAACCCGGCGGCTTTCTGATCATCGCCGACCATTCCGCGCGTCCCGGCGATGGCGCTACCGTCGGCAAGACGCTGCACCGCATCGAGGAGAGCACGCTGCGGCAGGAGATCGAGGCGGCCGGCTTCAAGCTCGTGAGCGAGGCCGATTTCCTGCGTCATCCCGAAGATCCCAGGGACGCCGCCGTGTTCCGTCCCCAGGTCCCGATCGATGAGTTCGTGCTCAAATATCAGAAGCCACAGTGAAGCTTCGCGCACGCTTCGCATGGCAAGCGGCGACCCCATCGTGCTGAGCGTTCGTCAATTGACCAAAACCTATCGCTCCGCGGGGGAAGAGGTCGCGGTGCTCCGCGGCGTCAACCTTGATGTCGCTCCGGGCGAGCGCGTCGCGCTGACGGGTGAATCCGGCAGCGGCAAGAGCACGTTGTTGCATCTGATCGCGGGGCTCGATCGCGCCGACGGCGGCGAGATCAGGCTCGCCGACGCGACGCTGTCCGATCTTACGGATGCCGGCCGGGCGGAATTGCGAAGGGACCGGCTCGGCCTGGTGTTCCAACAGTTCAACCTGATCCCGAGCCTGAATGTCCGGGACAATCTCGTGTTTCAGTCCCGTATTGCCGGCCGCGACGATGCCGCTTGGCACAGCGAATTGGTGGAGCGGCTCGGACTCGGCGGACTGTTAAAACGCTATCCCGAGCAATTGTCCGGTGGCCAGCAGCAGCGGGTCGCGATCGGCCGCGCGCTCGCCGTAAAGCCGCTGCTGCTGCTCGCTGACGAGCCCACCGGCAACCTCGACGAGGCAACCGCGGATGACGTTCTCGCGCTGACGCGCGATCTTGTGGCACGAACCGGCTGCGGGTTCCTGATGGTGACCCACTCCGCGCGGCTTGCCGCCACGCTCGACCGGCAAATCCATCTCAGCGCGGGGCTGATCGCATGAGGCGCGTCCTCTGGATCCTTGCCGTGCTGTTGAGCCACTGGCGGCGGCATCCGATGCAGCTTGCGACCCTCTTGATCGGGCTGATTTCCGCGACCGCGCTGTGGAGCGGCGTACAGGCGCTGAACGCGCAGGCGCGCGACAGTTACGATCGCGCGGCCGCCACTTTTGGCGGCGCGCGAACGGCCACGCTGGTCGGCCGAAACCGCGCGACCTTCCCGCAACAACTCTTTGTCGATTTGCGCCGCGCCGGCTGGCCGGTGTCGCCCGTTCTCGAAGGCCGCCTTCAGATCGGCGGGCATTCCTTTCGGCTGCTCGGGATCGAGCCGGTCACGATCCCTGTGGAAGTCGGAAATGCGCCGGCGATTGGCCGGGCAGGATTGCAATCGTTCCTGACGCCGCCGGGCGAAACGCTGGTGGCACGCGAGGTGCTTTCCGATCTCGATCTGCCGGAAGGCGCGACACCGCTTGCGAGTGACGGCACCTTGCTGCCGCCGCTGCGCGTGCAGCCGCAACTGGTGCCGGGGGTGCTGGTGGTCGATATCGGCATCGCGCAGCGGCTGCTCAAAATGCCGGATCAGGTTTCCCGGCTCCTGATCGGCAAGGCGAGGGGTCCGCGCGCGCCGCTCGAAAGCGTCGTGGGCGACCAGCTCCGCCTGGTGCAGCCGGATGCGGAGAGCGATCTTGAACGGCTCACCGACAGCTTTCACCTGAACCTGACGGCGTTTGGGCTGCTGTCATTCGTCGTCGGGCTGTTCATCGTCAATTCGGCGATTGGGCTGGCGTTCGAGCAGCGCCTGCCGATGCTGCGGACGCTGCGCGCCTGCGGGGTATCCGCACGCATGCTGAATACGGTGCTGGTAATCGAGCTGGTATCGCTGGCGCTGGTCGCGGGCCTGCTGGGTCTGGTCTGCGGCTACCTGATCGCGGCATCGCTATTGCCCGATGTCGCCGCAAGCCTGCGCGGCCTCTACGGCGCGCAGATCCCCGGCCAGTTGACGCTCAAGCGCGAATGGTGGATCGCGGGCATCATCATCAGCGTCGTCGGCGCGCTGCTGGCTGCGACCACAAGCCTTTTGAAAGCGGTCCGGCTTCCGGTATTGGCTGCGGCCCAACCCCATGCCTGGCAACAGGCGCAGCACCGCTGGCTGATTTTTCAGGGCACGCTGGCGCTGACCGTATTCGCTGCCGCGGGCGGCATTCTCTGGTACGGCGATTCCCTTGTATCGGGATTTGCGGTGCTCGCGGGCCTGTTGCTCGGCGCAGCCCTGGGCCTGCCTGCTGTTCTGGAAGGCGTGCTGTCTCTCGGCCAGCGCGGCGCGCATCGCGCCATCGCGGTCTGGTTCTGGGCCGACAGCCGGCAGCAGCTTTCGGGATTGTCGCTGGCGCTGATGGCGCTGTTGCTCGCGCTCGCCGTCAATGTCGGGGTCGGCACCATGGTGGAAACCTTCAGCCGGACGTTTGTCAGTTGGCTCGATGGGCGGCTGGCGGCGGACGTCTATCTGATCGCGCCTGATGACAGCAAGGCTGGCGAGATCAAGGCGTGGCTGCGCCAGCGGCCGGAGGTGGAGGCAATCCTGCAGAGCGGCCGGGCCGAGACTCAAATCGAAGGCGCGCCTGTCGAGTTCTTTGGTCTCCCCGATCACGCGACCTATCGGGAGCACTGGCCGCTGCTGCAATCCACCGCCAACGCGTGGGACCGCCTTCGTCCCGGCGATACCGGCTTCATCAGCGAACAATTGGCCCGGCGTATGAAGCTCAAGATCGGCGACCGCATCGAGGTCCCCGCGCCAGGCGGAAACTGGACGCTCGAGGTCGTCGGCATCTATGCGGATTACGGCAATCCGAAGGGACAGATTGCCGTCAATATCGCCGCGCTAATCCGGCGTTTTCCGCAAATCCCGCTGACGCGGCTGGCACTGCGCGTCGCGCCTGCCGCCGTACCGGCGCTGATGTCATCGCTGGAGAATAAATTCGGGCTCGATAGCCGCAGCCTCGTCGATCAGGCGACGCTGAAGGCCGAGTCGACGCGGATATTCAACCGAACGTTTGCGGTGACGGCGGCGTTGAACGCCTTCACGCTTGGCGTCGCCGGCGTCGCGTTGCTGACGAGCCTGCTGACCCTTGCCAATTCCCGCCTGCCGCAACTGGCGCCGTTATGGGCGATCGGCATCACGCGGCGGCGGCTCGCGGCGATCGAGCTGTTGAAGACCATGTCGGTAGCGCTGATCACCACCCTGCTCGCGCTGCCGCTGGGCCTGCTGGTGGCGTGGTGCCTGATCGCGGTGGTGAACGTGAAGGCTTTTGGCTGGCGGCTACCGTTTCATGTCTTCCCGCTGCAACTGGTTGAGCTATTGGGCGTCGCGATGGCGGCCGCGCTGCTGGCTGCGTTGATTCCCGTTCTCAAACTGGCCCGCATGCAGCCGGCGAGCCTGATCAAGATTTTTGCGGATGAGCGATAGACTCCCGATATCCCGGCGCGCTTTCGTTGGCAGCGCTGCCGTTCTTGGGCTTGGCGGCAAGCGAGCGCTGGCGCAGGGCTTTGCCGGGCTCGGCAAGAGCGTCGACGGATTTGCGCCCGTTGTCCCCGGCAAGACGTTTGCCTTTCCGGCCGATCACGGTGCGCATCCGGATTACCGGATCGAATGGTGGTACGTGACGGCCAATCTGGTGGATGTGACCGGCGCCGCCTACGGCGCGCAATGGACTCTGTTTCGTCTGGCGATGCTGCCCGGCGCGCAAGCCGAAGGCTGGGCCAATCAGCAGATCTGGATGGGCCACGCCGCCGTCACCCGCGCCGACACCCATCGTTTTAGCGAAGCTTTCGCCCGTGGCGGCGTCGGACAAGCCGGCGTCGAAGCAAAGCCGTTTGTCGCCTGGATCGATTCCTGGAAAATGCGCGCACCCGATGCGATGCGTGACGACGCCATCGCGCCACTTGAACTCAACGCCTCGGGCGCGGATTTCAGCTACGCATTAAGGCTCGATGCTGATCGCGCGCTGGTGCTGCAGGGAGAAGCCGGCTACAGCCGAAAATCCGAGCGCGGACAGGCCTCGTATTATTTCAGCCAGCCCTATTTCAAGGCCACCGGCAGCATCACCATCGACGACAAGCCGGTTGAGGTCACGGGCCTCGCCTGGATGGACCGGGAATGGAGCAGCCAGCCGCTCGCCTCGGAGCAAACCGGATGGGACTGGTTTTCGCTGCATCTTAACTCCGGCGAAAAGCTGATGCTGTTCCGGCTGCGCCAGACCGACGGCAACAATTACGCCTCCGGCAACTGGATTTTGCCGGACGGCAAAGTCCGGCAGATCGCATCTGGTGACATCACCATGACGCCAAAAATGCTGACCGAGATCGAAGGACGCAAAATCCCGGTCGCGTGGGACATCGCTATTCCGGCATTGGTGCTGACGATCGCGTGCGTCCCGCTGAATGCGAAGAGCTGGATGGGAACGAGCTTTCCCTATTGGGAAGGGCCGATCAGCTTTGCGGGCAGCCACAACGGCGTTGGATATCTGGAGATGACCGGGTATTGAAACCCGAGAAGACCGTCGTTCCGGGGCGCGAAGCGAACCCGGAATCTCGAGATTTTCGAGTTCGCCGCTGCGCGGCGCCCCGGAATGACGGTTCTGCGATTTTACGAAGGGGGATCCTCGCGATGTATCATTTCACGTCACTCGTCACCTGCCTGGCCATCCTGGCCTACTTCTTCACCGCCGTTCAGGTGACGCGGGCGCGCGGGGCGTTTGGCATCAAGGCGCCCGCCATTGTCGGCAATCCCGACTTCGAGCGGGTGTTTCGGGTGCAAGCGAATACGCTGGAATGGATGCCGATCTTCCTGCCGTCGCTCTGGCTGTTTGCGATCTACATCAGCGACCCCATCGCCGCCGTGCTGGGCCTGATCTGGATCGCCGGCCGCATCCTTTACATGACCGGCTATTCCAAGGCTGCGGACAAACGCGGGCCAGGTTTTGGAATTCAGGCTACTGCCGCCACCATTCTCTGGGCCGGCGCCTTGGGCGCGATCGTCTGGCGCCTTGTTCATGGGTAAGGAGCGCACGTCATAAGATCGCCGATAACATAAAGGAGGAACGAACAAGATGGCCCGCCTGCCCTATCTCGAGGCCGACCAGGTCGCGCCGGAATATCGCGACATGCTCAAGCGCAACACCAATTTGCACAAGCTATTGGTCAACTCGCCCGACATGGCGCGCGCCTTTAACGGCGTCGGCGGCTATATCCGCTTCAAGAGCAAGCTCGACCCGCGGCTGCGCGAACTGGCGATCCTGCAAGTCGGCTGGACGGAGAAATCGGAATACGAATTCACCCATCACGTGAAGATCGGCAGGGAATTCGGCGTGACCGATGCGGATATCGCCGGCATGATGGCCGAGACGGAGGGAAAACCCTCCACGCTGGAGCCGCTCGCCAGGGCGATCCTGAAAGGCGCGCGCGAAATGGCGCGCGAGCTTGCGATGTCCGAGGCAACGTTTGCCGACATCAAGAAACATCTCGGCGACGAGCACATGACCGATCTGGTGCTGACCATCGCCTACTACTGCGCCGTGGTCCGCGTGCTCGCGACCATGAAGATCGACAACGAGCCCTATTATAAAGAGGTACTGCAACAGTACCCAATCCCGGGAGTGAACTGACATGCGTTTGAAAGATCGCGTCGCCATCGTCGTCGGCGCCGGGCAGAGCCCCGGCGAAGGCATGGGCAACGGCCGCGCCACGGCCCTCACGTTTGGGCGCGAAGGCGCGAAAGTGCTGTGCGTGGATCACCGTCTGGAATCAGCACAGGAGACGGTCGAGATGATCGGCGCCAAGGGCGGCACCGCGGCGGCCTTCAAGGCCGACGTCACCAAAGATGCCGTGATCAAGGCCATGGTCGCCGATGCGCACGCCCGCTGGGGCCGCATCGACATCCTGCACAACAATGTCGGCGTCAGCCTCGCCGGCGG
>JAQGKJ010000663.1 GCA_028290165.1 Bradyrhizobium sp.
GCCACTACCCGTCCTCCTGGTACAGCAAGGCCAAAAAGCCGGTGAGGCCGCCCACGAACACAGGCAGCCACGCCGAAGCGATCGGATGCATCAACTCAGCCTTGCTCAAATCCTCAGTTACTTTCGACAGAACGTAGAGCAGAAAGCCTGCACCCACGCCACTCAAAACCATCTTTTGCACGCCGCCGAAGCGGAAGAACCGCAACGAAACGGCGGCCGCCAGCATGACCATTGCGGCCAGCAGAAATGGTTGTGCGAGAAGCTTGTGGTACTGCAGCCGGTAGCCGGCGGTCGCAAATCCGGAGCTTTCCGAGGAGCGGATATAGCCCGGCAGTTGCCAAAAAGACACAGTCTCCGGGGTGGAGAAACTATTGCGGACCTGAGCCGGGGTCAGGCTGGTCGCGAGGGTGAAGCTGTCCTGCTCGACGGGGGGTTGGTCGAGGGAGTAGCGGCGGGCGTCTTTGAACAGCCAGCGTCCTTCCTCAAGCGTCGCCTCGCGCGCCTCGATTCGCTCCTTGAACTCGTAGTTGGTGTCGAACCGGAACAACGTCAGGCCGGTCAACCGTACGCCCTGCTGCTCGCTGCGGGCCGCGTTGATGATGACCTGGCCGTCGCTATTGACCTGATTGATCCAGAAGCCCGACGCGTCCTGAATGCCGCCGCCGGGCGCAGAGCCGAACAGCTCTGCCTCCATCCGTTTGGAGAGCTCGCGCAAATTGGCGGACATCGGATTGTAAGCGGTCGTCGCCAGGATTCCGAGCACCATCGCGCTTGCCAGTGCCGGCGCGATGAACTGCCACGCGGAAACGCCCGCGGCGCGCGCGACCACGAGTTCGAGCCGCCGCGAAAGCGCCAGGTAGCAGGTCATCGCTCCGATCAGGATGCAAAACGGCATCATCTTTTCGAGCAGTTGCGGCACGCGGAACAGCGAGGTTTCCGCGACCGTGATGGCGGATGCCGAAACCAGGCCTGAGGTCTTCCTGACCATTTCGATGTAATCGACCAGCACGAGCAGCATGAAGATGCTGGCGAACACACCGAGCGCCGCGACCACGAAGCGGCCGGCAAAATATCGCCCAAGCGTGTTGGTCATCATGCTCATGTTGTGGCAGGCCGCCCAAAAAGCCGTAACAGACGCGCGTTCGATTTGTTGATGGCTTCCATCAGCGCCGCCGGTGGCTCCACCACGATGCTGTCGGTGATGATCCAGAGGCTCGCGCCGAGCGCCAGCGCCAGCATCAGATATTGCGCGATCGGAGCGAGCGGCGATTTCACTGCCATCACGGAGCAGGCGAAACCCGCCATGCGCAGCCCGAACACGGCGAGGATCGCGCCGCCGATCGAAAAGTTGCGGCTCTGCCGCGTCGTGCGCGGCGCGCCGAGAAAGGCAAAGGTGAGAGCGGCAAATGCGAACGGATAGATCGGCGCCATGAAGCGGTCATGCAACTCGGCGCGGAACTGTCCCGGCAACTGCGTGTAGACGGGATCGTCCTCGGGCGGCGAGAGCAATTCCCAGAGATAGCGTTCGCGAATGCCGAGAGCGACGTCGCGGCCCTGATTGGAGAATTTCGACATGTCGAAGCCGTAGCGGCCGAACGCCACCAGCGCCGGGTCGCGCTTGCCGACTTCGAAGCGTTCGAGATTTCCATCCTCGAGAATCAGGAATGAGCCACCCTCGTTTTTCACGACCGTTCCATGGTCGGCGACGATGCTGACGCGTTCCTTCGGATCGCGGCGGTCGTCGATGAAGATGCCGACCAGGAGGCCGCCCGGTTGCCGCTCTCGAATCCGGATGGTCAGGTTCTGATCGAGCTGGGCGAAGCGGCCGGGTTGCAGGATGTTGGCGAGCACATCGGCGGTGATTTCGGCGTCCCATTGCTTCAGGCGGCGCATGCCGTCGGGGGCGAGATAGGCGGCGATGAAAGCGACCAGGATCGCCACTACGCAAGTGGCAAGGACAAACGGACGGAACAGCCGGAACGGCGAAAAGCCGGCTGCATTCATGACGATGATCTCCGAGTCGGTCGCGAGCTTGTTGAGGGTATGGGAGATCGCGATCATCAACGCGATCGGCGAGATGATCAGAACCAGCGCCGGAATCACCAGGCTGGTGACGCCGAGAAAGGTGATGATCGTAAGACCCTGGCTGGTCATCAGGTCGATGCCACGCAACGCCTGCGTAATCCAGATCACCCCTGTCAGGCTGACCAGGACAAGCGCAAACGACGCGAGCGTCGTGCGAAAGATATACCTGTCGATCGACCCCATCGTTACCGCACGATCCCCGCGCCCCCGCGCCTCGCGAACTGGTACTCGGGCTCACGACCAATCCCGAAATCGGGATCCCCCTTGGTCGCGCCGCCATTGATCCAGCCGGCTTACTTTCTCACTACCATCCCTTTGATCCGTCAACAAAATGGCTGCGCCATGGCACCCTCGAGATATGGTTAATAAATCGGGCCATGTGGCCCCCGGGCCACGTCCTGCGCTTGGCAGCGTAGCCGCGGACAGGCCATAGTGCTCGGGACCAGCTCTTGACGGACGTGAAACACTGCCGAAGAGACCATTCGATGCTCCGCCCGGCGGGTTCCGGACCAGCGACAGCCCTTACTTTTGGAGGATTTGCCTATGTCCGACGCCGTCAAGGTC
>JAQGKJ010000673.1 GCA_028290165.1 Bradyrhizobium sp.
ATTTACCGGTCGATGAAGTCCGTGACGCCAGCCTCCAACGCGCCCGGGCCTTCCTCGTCGGCCGGGATCAGGCGATCGACGAGCGCGGTCCGGCGCAATCAGCGCAAAGCAAGCCCGACGCACGCTCCTGCATGGCGCACGGCGCAGAATTGAACCGCGCCGGTCGCCGGTTCAATGAACCAGATCACGGGAAGGAAAGCGCTGATCGCGGTGGACCCATTCACCGCATAGGCGTGGTAGTTCTCGGTGAGCGAGGGTCTTCCGATGTCGAGCGGAAGCCTGACGCAGTCTCCGCTATTGGCCGTCAGGTCGCGAAAGTCGTATCGCGCCGTGCAGATCCAGAACTGGTTGTCTTTCTTGTCAACGACATAGGCCGAGGCAGTGCGGTTCGTCGCGGTCTGTCGTACGTCCGGTTCGGGAAACAATTCGTATCGGACCGGTTGGGCAAAGGTCGGTGATTCCGCGAGCAGCAGTAGGGCGAAGGCAAGAATGCTCGTCGCTGGGAGCCGCATTGAGATCTTCGCGGACATGCTATCGTCCCTGACAGAATTCGCTCCGGCAACATTTGTACTCCGTGGTGCCGCGCGCCCATGACCGTCGTCAATATTTCGCGATTTCGCGGCGCAAAGCGCGGTGGCGGCCGTCGGGCCGGTGTTTCCAAAAAATTGATCGCGATCAAGGCGACGTCTCAGACGGCGCATCATCCTGCAACGCCGTGTCTGTTTCGGAGTGCCCATGGCCGACGCGCTGCATATCGTCTGTCCGCATTGCGACGCGATCAACCGCGTACCGCGCGAGCGTTTACGTAACGGCGGCAAGTGCGGGTCATGCCACCGGCCGCTTTTCGAAGGCCGGCCGGCAGCGTTGGACAGCGCCGCTCGGTTCAACAAACACGCCGAGCGCAGCGACATTCCGCTGCTGGTTGATTTCTGGGCAAGCTGGTGCGGTCCCTGCCGCACGATGGCGCCGATCTTCGAGCAGGCAGCAACCCAACTCGAACCCGACGTGCGGCTGGTCAAGGTCGACAGCGACGCGGTGCCGGAACTGCTGCAGCGTTTCTCGATCCAGAGCATACCGACGTTGATGCTGGTGCACCATGGCCGGGAGATCGCGCGTCAGTCGGGCATCATGCCCTTAACCCAGCTTCTGGCATGGACCCGCGAACACGCCAGCGGCGTCAAGGCGTGACGAGGCATCGATCAATTTCTATCGATCATCTGCCGATCATCTCGATCAATCTGGCCGTCCAGCCCTTTCTAAAACTCTTGCGGTTCGTCCTTCCGTCGGGGAGGTGAACGATCAGTTCGGCCTCGCGCGCTCGCGCGAGCGGCTCAGCGGCCAGTTCGGCTTCTTCTCGGGTGGGAAAGTGTCCGAACTCCTGCCCAATGTCGCCGCGCACGAGCCAGTCGTCGAAGTTGTCGTCCGGAACAACGTGAATGGCGGCGGATGCCATCGCTTGAGCTCCACGCGATCAGTGACGATTGTCAGGGGATCGGGAACCGCGCCGTGACGGGCATCAATTCTAGGCACCACGGAGAAAATCGGGAGAAGAAAATCGAAAGAATCTGACAGCCGTCAATTGGGCCTCCGCTGACGCACGGCAACATCACGCCATGATCGCCGCGGTGCAACCGAACAAAGGGCCCAGCAGCAATGTCATGAGCGTGGCAAAATTCGAGCGATTCTTCCGGATTGCGGCCGGTCTCGATGTCGACAAGAAGGACCTCAAGCGCTACAGCGATTTCATCAACCGGAAGGTCTACGACCTGCTGCTTCGGGCTGAAGCGGTCGCAAAGGCAAATGGCCGGGTCGTGATCGAACCGTTCGACCTGCCGATCACCAAGGGCCTGCAGCAAAGCATCGACCAATTCGAAGAGATCGACGAAGAGATCGAACTACGGCCGATCCTCGAGCATCTTGCCGCCCAGCCGCCGCTTGAGCTCGATTATGACGAAGATACCGAAGATCAACTGCCGGCGGTTGTGGGCGGGCTGAGCGTGGCGCTCGCGCGCGCCTTCAAGATCGTTGATGGCGATCTTAAGAACCCGGCAACCAAGCATTGGCAGCAGTGCTTCCGGATTTTCGATCTGCTGATATAGGGACGGCAGTGCAAGCTGGTGGCTCTATCTGTCGTCGAGCCAGGAGGGTGTGATGATCAGGGACGTGATGGTTTGGCTGGATGGAGGTGTTTCCGACGAGATTCGCCTGGCGGCAGTCGCTGATATTTCCAGACGGCTGCAACCCAAAGTAATCATCGGCCTGTTTCTCAATCCGTTGCCCTTGCCCGGTCCGGTCGAAGGGGATGCCACGGCGGAACTGATCGACCGCGCGCGCGAGGCGGGCGATGAAATCGAGAGGGTACTGACGAGGCGCCTTCAGATGCTTGAGCGGCCAGTCGAGATCAGGCGATTCGATATTCTGGCCGACGACATCGCCAAGGTTGCTGCGCGCGAGGCGCGCTCCGCCGATAGTTTTGTGGCGTTGCGTCCCAATGGTGCGATGGATCCAGATCAACTGGTCGAAGGCGTTCTGTTCGGATCGGGCCGGCATTTGTACCTGGTGCCCGAGACCGAGCGGCCAAAGATCGACTTCACACGTATCGTGATCGCCTGGAACGGCAGCCGGGAATCGGCCCGGGCCTTAAGCGAAAGCATCCCGTTTCTCAGCCTGGCGGATGAAGTTACGGTTGTCGTTGTGACCAGCGAGCACCCCACCGAAGAAGAGGCCATCCTCGGTGTCGACGCGGTCAACCATCTCAGGCATCACGATATCCACGCTGCGCTTCACCGCATCAAGAGCAGCCCTAAGGAAGTCGCAACCAAGTTGATGGCAGAGGCCGAACGGCGCAAGGCCGACCTTATCGTCATGGGCGGATACGGTCATTTGCCCTTGCGCGAGCGTCTGCTGGGCGGTGTGACCTACATTCTCATGCATGACTCCCCTGTTCCGCTCCTGATGGCTCGTTGATGGATTCACATTGTCTGACAAAAGGGCTCGACATGTCGACCATCGATCCCCGCAACGAGCATATGTTTCCGAGGCTTACGCCGCGGGAAATCGATCGGCTTTGCCATTTCGGTAAGCTACGGCACTACGCTGGCGGCGAGGCGCTGTTCCTTACAGGCGACATCGCTCCCGGCATGTATGTGCTGATCAAGGGGTCGGTACGCGTCACGCGACGTGACCCGTTAGGGCATAGCGCGCCGATCGTGGAGATGGGGCCTGGCCAGTTCGTCGCCGAAGTCGGTCAGTTATCCGGCCAGCCGGCATTCGTCGATGTACATGCGATCGATCATGTGGAAGCGCTGCTGATTCCACCTGAAAATCTGCGTGCGCTGATGATCGAAGAGCCCGAACTCGGCGAGCGGATCATGCGGGCACTGATCCTGCGTCGTGTCGTCCTGATCGAGGCTGGTGCGGGCGGTCCGGTCCTGATCGGCCCCGAATCCAGTCCGGACGTCATACGTCTGCAAGGTTTTCTGGCCCGCAATGCGTACCCGCATCAATTGCTGGATCCGGAAAAGGATGAGGACGCCGCCAGGCTCGTTCAGCAATATGCCCCAAACCCCTCTGATCTGCCGCTGGCGGTGTGTCCGAAGGGCAATATCCTGAAAAACCCGAGCGAGGCCGAATTGGCTCGCGCTCTTGGAATGGTGCCGGTCGACGAACGGGACCAAACCTATGACGTCGCGGTTGTCGGCGCCGGACCCGCTGGCCTCTCGACCGCGGTCTATGCTGCTTCCGAAGGTCTCTCGGTCATCGTTCTCGATGCGCGCGCCTTCGGTGGACAGGCTGGCGCGAGCGCGCGTATCGAGAATTATCTCGGCTTCCCAGCCGGCATTTCCGGCCAGGCGCTCACCGGCCGCGCCTATGTCCAGGCGCAGAAATTCGGTGCCAGGATGGTGATACCCGCCGAGGTGGTCCGCCCCGATCAGACCAAAGCGCCACTGGCGCTCCGCCTCGATGACGGCCGGCCCGTCAAGGCCCAGACAGTGGTGGTTGCGACCGGCGCTCGCTATCGGCGGCTCAACATTCCGAACCTTCCGGATTTCGAAGGGCGCGGTGTCTGGTACTGGGCTTCACCCATCGAGGCGCGGCTGTGTCGGGACGAAGAGATCGTTCTGGTCGGGGGCGGCAACTCGGCGGGTCAGGCCGCGGTCTACCTGCGCAACTTCGCCAAAAAAATCTGGATGCTGGTGCGCGGCCCAAGTCTCGCAGAGAGCATGTCGCAATATCTCATCGACCGTATCCGGGCGATCGACAATATCGAGGTATTGACCAACACGGAAATCGTTGCGCTTTACGGGAGCCGGGAAAAGCAGCTGGAGCGCGTGCGCTGGCGCAATAATGTGACCGGCGAGGAAATCGAGAAGCCGATCCGCCATGTCTTTTGCTTTATCGGCGCGGAGCCGGCCACGGCTTGGCTTAGGGACAGCGGAGTTGCCTTGGATACCAAGAACTTCATTCTGACGGGATCGGACGTTCCACCTGATGCCCGGCGGTCGAATAATGGATCCGGCCGTCCGTTGCCGCTGGAAACCAGCGTTCGCAATGTATTCGCTTGTGGCGATGTGCGGTCGGGATCAGTCAAGCGGGTCGGCGCCGCAATCGGCGAGGGCGCCGTCGTGGGCGCTGAACTCCATGCCGCGCTCACAAATGGCGCTGCCGTAATGCCGCGCGCCGCGATCAAGTGAAAGCGCAAACGTCATCGGACAGGTCAGACGCCGCTCGTTGACGGTTGTCAAGGACGTGGAGGGTCTCAAGCAGCACACTCCAGCTTGCTGTGAACGCGCGTGCGAATTGCGCGTTATCTAGATCACGCCGCCGTTGGCCAGCGGTCCGCTTGGCAAACCGTTTTGCGCAGAGGCGGCCTCCAATGGAGGACGAGAGATGAATTCAACCCTCGTCAAGCCGGGACTCTTTCGCGATCGCCGCGAAGCGGGCCGGCTGCTCGCGGAGAAACTCGCAGCCTATGCAAATCGCCCGGACGTGCTTGTGCTGGCCCTGCCGCGCGGCGGCGTCCCCGTCGCCTACGAAGTAGCGCGCAAGCTCGGTGCTCCGCTGGACGCCTTTGTCGTCCGCAAGCTCGGCGTCCCCGGCTACGAGGAGTTGGCCATGGGTGCGGTTGCGACTGGTGGCGTGCGCGGGCTCAACGGCCAGCTCGTTGAACGGCTCGGCATTCCCGAGCAAATGATCGATGCGGTCGCGGCGCGCGAACGGCAAGAGCTGGCACGGCGCGAGCGCTTGTACCGCGGTGGCCGTCCACCGCCCGATGTCCGCGGCCGCACGGTGATTCTGGTAGACGACGGCCTGGCCACCGGGGCCACCATGCAGGCCGCGATCGAGGCGCTGCGGCAGCAGAATCCGGCCCGCATCGTCGTCGCGGTCCCCACCGCCTCGCCCGAAACCTGCGAGGAGATGAAGACCAAGGCGGACGAAGTCATCTGCGCCATGACGCCGGAGCCGTTCCATGCGGTCGGCCGCTGGTACCAGAATTTTTCGCAGACCACGGACGAGGAGGTTCACGACCTGCTGGCGCGGGCAAGCACACCGGAAAACAGCAAGATCGCGCAAAGCAAGATCGCGCAAAGTCCGACAGCAGACAGCGCGCTCATCAGGGCATTGCGCGAGACTGCCTACCCGCTTGCGGGCTCTGCTGGCGATTACGATCCGCTGATCGGCCGGATCGGCGAGGCACGCTTCGCGCTACTAGGCGAAGCTTCCCATGGCACGCACGAATTCTACTGCGAGCGTGCCGAGATCACGAAGCGGCTGATCGCGGAAAAGAATTTTGTCGCCGTTGCCGTAGAAGCGGATTGGCCTGATGCTTATCGGCTCAACCGCTATGTCCGCGGCGCAAGCAAAGACGTCGATGCCGTGGAGGCGCTCGCCGATTTTCGCCGCTTCCCGACATGGATGTGGCGCAACACGGTCGTGGTCGAATTCATCGAGTGGCTGCGGTCATACAACGACGCGCTGCCGCCGGGCGCCGAAAAGGTCGGGTTTTACGGCCTCGATCTCTACAGTCTGCATGCGTCGATGAAGGCCGTGCTGCGCTATCTGGAAAAGGTGGATCCCGAGGCCGCCAAGCAGGCACGCGAGCGCTATGCCTGCTTCGACCATGTCGGTGAGGACACCCAGGCCTATGGTCTCCTAACGCGATTGAATCTCTCCAAGTCGTGCGAGGAGGAGGTCGTTAACCAGTTGATCGAGCTGCAGCGGCGCGCAGGCGACTACGCGCGAAGCGGCGGTCAGTTGGCGGAAGATGAACTGTTCTATGCCGAGCAGAATGCCCGTTTGGTGAAGAATGCCGAGGCATATTACCGTTCCGTGTTTCTCGAAGAGATATCGTCATGGAACCTGCGCGACCGCCATATGGCCGAAACGCTCGATGCGCTGGTTGCCCATCTCGGCCGGAAAGGCGGGCGTGCGAAGCTTGCTGTTTGGGAGCATAATTCTCATCTCGGTGACGCTCGCGCGACGGAAATGGGCCAGCGCGGCGAACTAAATGTCGGTCAGCTTGTGCGTGAGAAATACGCCGGCGAGGCGGTGCTGGTTGGCTTTACCACACACCACGGCACTGTCACGGCCGCATCCGATTGGGGCAAATCGGCTGAACGCAAACGCGTTCGCCCGGCGCTGTCCGGTAGCTACGAGGCGCTGTTCCATGCCGCCCGCCGCGACCGATTCCTGCTTGTCTTGAACGACAGCGACATGATGGTGCAGCAATTAGGCGTCCCCCGGCTCGAGCGGGCGATCGGCGTGATCTACCGTCCGGAGACCGAGCGGCAGAGCCACTATTTCCGAGCGCGACTGGCCGAGCAATTTGACGCCGTACTGCATTTCGACGAGACGCGAGCGGTCAAGCCGCTTGAAACCACGGAAGAGTGGGAAGCGGGCGAGCTTCCCGAGACGTTCCCGTTCGCGGTGTAGGCGAAGGGGATACTGCGGTGATGGCCGGCGAGAGGGGGTCTATGCCGCGTGTCTACACGCATTCGAGGAAAGGAGGCCTGCAATGAAAAATGCGGTGGCCCAAGCGGTTGAAGAACAGTTGGTCCAGATCCCGGCCGGCTCGGTAACGCTCGAAGGCAACCTGACCCTGCCGGAGCAATCCCGAGCGATCGTGCTGTTCGCCCACGGCAGCGGCAGCAGTCGGCATAGCCCCCGCAATCGATATGTGGCGCGTGTGCTGAATGAGGCGAAGCTGGCGACCCTGTTGATCGACCTCTTGACGTTG
The DNA here is from genome assembly GCA_028290165.1 of Bradyrhizobium sp. Next base: position 7,238 of record JAQGKJ010000673.1, read on the forward strand.
CACGAAGAAGTAATCGACGCGCGCACGGCACAGCTGCGCTTCGACATCGACCTGCTCGCCGAAAGGCTCGTCGACGCAACCGACTGGCTCTCGCAATTTCCCGATACGAAACACCTTCGGATCGGCTATTTCGGTGCCAGCACAGGCGCGGCTGCCGCGCTGGCGGCGGCAGCCATACGCCCCGACGCGGTAGGTGCGATCGTCTCGCGCGGCGGCCGCCCCGACCTCGCTGGTGTGGCCTTGATTCACGTTCGAGCCCCCACGCTGCTGATCGTCGGAGAAAACGACGATCAGGTCATCCAGTTAAACCGGGAAGCGCTGGAGCAGCTGCGCTGCGAGAAGCGGCTTATCATCGTGCCCGGAGCAACGCACCTCTTCGAAGAACCGGGAGCGCTGGACGAAGTGGCGCGGTTAGCGCGCGACTGGTTCCACCGCCATCTCGACGTGTAGCTGTTCGAGGAGATGGTCCATGTCTGTCAATCAAGCCAAAGCAAGCGAACGGTCCGATGTCCCCGCAAGCCTTGCCAACAAGCCGTACACTCTCGGTCTTGAGCGCATTGGTTTGATCTCCTTGCGCTTTCCGCTGCTCGTCGGGCTTGCCGCCGTCGTATTGCTGATAGCGGCGGCGTTTGGGACAGCGCGTATCAAGGTCGATGATTCGCTTAGTCAACTGTTTCGATCCGAAACGCCCGAGTTCAAGACCTTCGAAGATTTGACCAGACGCTTCCCGTCGAACGAATTCGATGTCCAGATCGTGGTCGAGGGTCAGAATCTTCTTGAACGCTCTTCGATCGAAAAGATGAGCAGATCGG
>JAQGKJ010000710.1 GCA_028290165.1 Bradyrhizobium sp.
CCGGCGCGAGCAGGTAAAGCCGCGTGCGCTCTGGCAACGTCAGCACGCGGTCGACCATTTGGCTGACCGTCTGACTCTCGATCGGCAGGCCCGTCGCCGGCGAATAGGGAATGCCGACGCGCGCCCAGAGGAGGCGCATATAGTCGTAGATCTCGGTCACGGTGCCGACGGTGGAGCGCGGGTTCTTCGAGGTGGTCTTCTGCTCGATCGAGATCGCCGGCGACAGGCCGTCGATCTGGTCGACGTCGGGCTTCTGCATCATCTCCAGAAACTGGCGCGCATAGGCCGACAGCGATTCGACGTAACGCCGCTGGCCCTCGGCGTAGATGGTGTCGAAGGCGAGCGAGGATTTGCCCGAGCCGGACAGCCCGGTGAAGACCACGAGCCTGTCGCGCGGAATTTCCAGGTCGATTTTTTCAGATTGTGCTCGCGCGCGCCGCGTATCGTTATCGCGCGCGTGCCTGCCGCGGCGGTCTGTTGGCGCTTCGCCCTGATCACTTCATCCATATCGGCATTTCCAGGCGCGTTGAGCCGCGCCGCGTTACGGCGCGCATCGCCGGAAGCCGGGATCAAACGCCAATGGGTGCGCTCGGAACATAGGAAGAACGAGCGAGGATTTCCAGTGTTCCGTTCAAACCATCAACGGTTTGTTGGGTCGCGTCGGGTTTCAAGCGCGCGATGGCAGCAGCGGGCAGTAGCGCCGCAAAGAACCCAGGAAAAAAGAACGCAAACAAAAGGCCGGCGCGAGGCCGGCCTTTTCAAAAGGTCTTCAGTTGGCGCGAAGATCAGTACTTCGCGATGACCGGGCCGCCCCAGCGGTAGTTGACGCGAACCGTGACCAGATCGACGTCCTGGCGGATACGTTCGTTGCTAAAGAACACGCCCGTCCCGTCCGTGAAGGTGGAGGTCTTGTTGCCCATGAAGAAATGGTCGTATTCGACGCCCGCCGACCAGTTCGGTGCGAAGCTGAATTCAACGCCCGCGCCGACCGCGCCGCCCCACCGGGTCTGGTCCGGAGTAGATGCCGCGAACACGTTACCGAGCGTGGTATCGATGCTGAAACGATCGGCGGTCACGACGCCGCCGCCCTTTACGTACAGCAGGACGGTGTTGAAGGCATAGCCGACCTGACCGGTGAACAGTCCGAACCCATCGATTTTAGATCTGACGGTGAAAGCCGGATGCAGAATGCTCTGGTTCGAGCCGCGCAGATTGGCCCAGTCGCCCTGGCCTTCGAGACCGAACACCCACGCCGCGCTCTGCCAGCGATAGCCGATCTGGCCACCGGCGACGCCGCCGGTCGCATCGTGACAACCTTCCGACGCGGTGAAAACGCCGAACGTCGTGGCGGCGTCCCAGCACTTGCGGCTCGATGCCCAGCCGCCGTTGGCGCCGATATAGAAGCCGCTCCAGTCATACACTGCGGGAACCATCACGGGCGGCGCCTTGGTGTAGGGACGAGCGGCGAGATCGGCGGCAGACGCGGGAGCAGCCAAGCTCACCGCAACAAGACCAACTGCACCTAGCAAAAACTTCTTCATGGAATCTCTCCGGCGTTTCTTCGCTTCGTTTGAACCCGAAGCTCTTTTAAATAAAACCACGACCGCCGCAGCGATCTAATTTCTGCAGGCAATATAGCCGATTCAACCTGAAATGCCGTCTCCGAAATGCAACACTTGGGCGCGAAGTGAATTGTCCGGAAGCTAATGATTTATTAGGACTTTCCGGGAGCCCGCGGGAACTTTCGGCATCACCTGACCGTCACATCTTCCGGCTGGCGCATAGTGATACCGGCGCGATCTCTCCCACCTGCCATCCAGCTGCCGTGCACCTGCCATCGGCAAGGAACAAAACTGGAACATTCTCGCGGAGAATGCTATATGTGGATAACCAGGGGATCGCCAAGGGATCACCAAGCTCACGGGATCGGTGAGCGTATAGGGTCGATTCAAGGTGGTCCCCAGGGTCCTCATGCAGTACCGACAGCTCAAGCCGACGCTTGAGCCATTCGGCAACTGCAGTGGTTTTGCCAGTGATTTTCGATAGTGGAGAGCGGTGATGGCGGGAAGCGTAAACAAGGTGATTCTGGTCGGAAATCTCGGCAAGGATCCGGAAATCCGGCGGACGCAGGATGGGCGCCCGATTGCCAATCTGAGCGTGGCGACCTCCGAAAGCTGGCGCGACAAGGCAACCGGCGAGCGCAAGGAAAAGACCGAGTGGCATCGGGTGGTGATCTTCTCCGAACCGCTTTGCAAGATTGTCGAGCAGTATCTGAAGAAGGGCGCCAAGGTTTACATCGAGGGCGCGCTGCAGACCCGGAAATGGACCGACGCCAGCGGCGTCGAGAAATACTCGACCGAAGTGGTGCTGCAGGGATTCAACTCGACGCTGACCATGCTCGACGGCCGCAGCGGCGGCGGGGGCGGCAGTTTCGGCTCCGATGATTCCGGCGGCGATTTCGGGTCCGGCGGCCCGTCCAGCACAGCGCCGCGCCGCGCGGTCGCAGCCGGCGGCCGCAACAGCGACATGGACGACGATATTCCGTTCTGAGCGAGCGGCGACGCGAGGACTTTCGCGCGCCGGCACCTCGCCGACCGCGCGAACGATATCCTGTCGGTGCCGAAATTCGCTGGGACCGGTTGCCGTCTCCCACAATCGTACGGCAGATAGAAATGGCCGCTACGGCGAAACTCGTCATGCCCGGGCTGGTCCCGGGCATCCACGTCTTAACGCCCGTTGCGGCGAGAAAGACGTCGATGTTAATCTCCGTAACTTGTAGATAAGTAATTAAAAATAAGAAAGAAAAACGGGTCCGCGAACGCAAGGTTTCGACTCCGATTTCAATACATGTTAATGATGTTAACATGGGGGGCCGACCTCCGGGAACACCCGTCATGAGCCTTGCGCCGCTGCTCGACGCCGCTCCCGCGATTCCCCTGCATGCGTTCGCGGCGATGGCCGCCTTCGTGCTCGGCATAATCCAGCTCGCTGCACCAAAGGGAACCTTGCCCCATCGCACGCTCGGCTGGATCTGGGTCGGCCTGATGGCTTCCGTGGCGCTCAGTTCATTCTGGATCCATCAGATCCGGCTGGTCGGCCCCTGGAGCCCGATCCACCTGCTGTCGATCTTCACCCTGGTCACGCTTCCGCTCGGCGTATGGATGGCGCACCGTCACCGGGTCGGTGATCATCGCCGCATCATGATCTCGATTTTCTCCGGAGCGCTTGTCATCGCCGGCCTGTTCACGCTGGTCCCGGGGCGGATCATGCACGCGGTCGTATTCGGGCCTTAAGCAGGGATGAAAAACGCTTCGCCGGCGCTTGCATTTCGTCCCTCCAAACGAGGTCTGCCGGAGCGGTTCCAGCAGCTCATCTCGAGAGATGTCGCGGGCCTCGTAAGTCTCTGGAAAAACGAGGGGAAAAACCGCTCTCGCCGACCCCTTAAGGGGTGGTTTGGAGGCCCTCGATACGCTATATGATTCGTATCAAGAACTGACCGGATTCCCCCTTTGTCTGACCCTGAAGATATCCCGCCCGGAGAGCCGCCGGGGCCCTCGGATATTCGTCCCGTATCCATCCTCGACGAGATGAAACGCTCCTACCTCGATTACGCCATGAGCGTGATCGTGGCGCGCGCGCTGCCTGACGCGCGCGACGGCCTCAAGCCGGTGCATCGGCGCATCCTGTAT
>JAQGKJ010000729.1 GCA_028290165.1 Bradyrhizobium sp.
TGAGGCGGAATCGAATGCTCGGCATCGACGGAACCCTATTGCGGCTTGTCGCCGAATTGCTTGACCACCTCGGCCCATTTCACAATATCGCCGCGCAAATATTTGTCGAACTCCTCCGGGGTCATCGACATTGGAACCGCGCCCTGTTCGGTCCACAATTTTGCAATTTCCGGCCGCTTGATTGCGGCATTCACCGCGGCGTTCAGTTTGTCGATGATGGGCTTTGGCGTTCCGGCCGGGGCCATCAATCCGAGCCAGATGGTTGCCTCGTATCCGGGAACGCCGGCTTCGATGACCGTCGGCACATTCGGCAGCACGCTCGAACGCGTCTTGCCGGTGGTCGCCAGCGCCCGCACCTGGTTCTCACTGATATTGGGGGTCATCGCCGGGACCGCGTCGATCATCATCTGCACCTGTCCGCCGATGACGCCACTGCGCGCTTCGCCGCTGTTGCGATAGGGGACGTGCACGACGTCGATGCCGGCCATGGTCTTGAACAGCTCGCCGGCCATGTGATAGGGCGTGCCTTGGCCGGAGGAGGCATAGTTCAGCTTTCCCGGCTGCGATTTGGCTAGCGCGATGAATTCGGCCAGCGTCTTGGCCGGCACGGAGGGATGCACCACGATCACAAGGTCGGAGTAATTGATCGGCGCAATCGGCGCCAGATCGCGCATCAATTCGTATTTGCGCTGCGGCACCAGCGATTCGTTGGCGGTCTGGGTATTCGACATCATCAACAGCGTATAGCCGTCCGGCGGCGATTTGGCGACCGCGAGCGTGCCGATCACGCCGCCGGCGCCGGTCCGGTTCTCGATCACGAAGGGTTGTCCGAAATTCTCCTGCAAGACGTTGCCGATCAGCCGGGCCGTGACATCCGCAGGGCCGCCGGCGCCAAAGGGGACGATGATCGTGATCGGCCGGGTCGGGTAATCCTGCGCCTGACATTGCGCTGCAAGATTTGACGTCGCAAGAAGGGCTGCCGCGAACGCAAGTGCAAACCTTGGGGCCGTCATTTCAATCTCCCGGATATTGATCTCATTTTGTGTTAGCGAAGTTTAGCTGCAATGGGAACGAGCTGTCGACGAAAGACTGGCTATGAACCATAGGAATAAAAGATAACTTCGGGTGTACCAAATTTTGGCTGAAACAAGGATAGAGTGGCTCAATGAAAACCAGAGGATTATCGCGACGCACTGTACTCAAAGGGTCAGGCGCATTGCTTGCGGGTGCTGCGCTCTCGACCCGCGTGATGGCGGACGCCCCGCCGCCGGAACCGGTCACGCCAGCGCTGATCGAGGCGGCGAAGAAGGAAGGCCAGGTCAGCTATTACACTTCGACCGATTTGCCGGTCGCCGAAAAACTGGCGAAGGCGTTCGAGGCGAAATATCCGGGCATTGCGGTGCACGTCGAGCGCACCGGCGCCGAGCGCGTGTTCCAGCGCATCGGCCAGGAATATTCCAGTAACATCCACGCCGTCGACGTGGTGAATTCGTCCGACGCCGCCCACTTCATTGTCTGGAAACGCGACGGCATCCTGGCGCCTTATGTGCCCGAGGACGTCGCGAAGTTCTATCCTCCGGAGCACAAGGATATCGATGGCCAGTTTGCGAGCTGGCGAGTGTGGCTCAGCATCATCGCCTACAACACCAATCTGGTGAAGGCAGAGGAGGCGCCCAAGAGTTTCGCCGACCTGCTCGACCCGAAATGGAAGGGCAAGATCGTCAAGGCGCATCCCGGCTATAGCGGCACCATCATGACAGCGACCTATCAGATGCAGCGCGACCTCGGCTGGGCCTGGTTCGAGCAGCTTGCAAAACAGAACATCATGCAGGTGCAGTCCTCCGCCGATCCGCCGAAGAAGCTCGATCTTGGGGAGCGCGCGGTCATGGCCGACGGCAACGAGTACAATATTTTCCAGATGAAGGAGGCGGGCCGCCCGGTCGAACCGGTCTATGCCAGCGAAGGTTCGCCGCTGATCATCGGGCCCAACGGGATCTTCAAGTCCTCGCCGAATCCCAACGCCGCAAAACTGTTCCAGTCGTTCTGCTTCAGCAGGGATGCCCAGCAGCTCATCATCGACGTCGGCGGCCTGCGCTCGGTGCATCCGCAGACCCAGGAGAAGCCGGGACGCAAGCCCTTCAAGGATATCAAGACCATGAAGGACGATGCCGCCGCGGTGGAAAAAGAGGGCGACATGATCAAGTCGCGCTACAGCAAAATTTTCCACGTTTGATGCGCCAGCGGCAACGATGACATCCCAGCTGCCAAAGACGTCCGTCGCCGAAACGCTCGCGCAAAAGATCATTGCGGTGAAGGCGGGCGGCTTGCCGGTACCTACCACGCGCAAATGCGAGGATCTGCTGATCGATGTCGTTGGCCTGTGCGTCACCGCGCGCAACGAGGACTACGCCGCAAGCGCGCTGGCGGGCTGGGACGATGACGGCCCCTGCACGGTGATCGGCCACCGGCGCACGCTGAATGCTTCGGGTGCTGCCTTCGTCAACGGCACCGCGGCGCATGGCGAGGATTTCGATGACACCTTTGAGGGCGGTCCGGTGCATGCCGGCGCAGTCATCGTGCCGGCGGTGCTAGCGGCTTGCGAGCGGCACAACCCCGACGGCCGTATGGCGCTGATCGGCATCGCCGTCGGCACCGAGGTTCTCTGCCGGTTGAGCCTGGTGGTGCCCAAGGCCGTCCACAACGCCGGCTTTCACCCGACCGCGATTTTCGGCGCCATGGGTGCGGCAGCCGGCGTCGGTGCAGCGCTCGGCCTTGACGCCAGACAGATTGTCGACGCGTTCGGCGTCGCCGGCAGCATGGCGGGCGGCATTATCGAATATCTCGCCGAGGGCGCCTGGACCAAGCGGCTGCATGCGGGCTGGGCGGCGCAATCGGGGATCCGAGCGGCCTTGCTGGCGCGGCAAGGATTCATCGGCCCGCGCACCGTTTTCGAGGGCGTGCATGGGCTGTTTCATGGCTTCGCCCACACCACCCATGGCGATTACGACGCGCTGACCGGCGATTTTGGCACCCGCTGGGTGACGGACACGCTGGCGTTCAAGCCTTACCCTTGCGGGACCATGGCGCAGCCTTACATCGATTGCGCGAAACGCCTGGCTGCGCGCGGCGTCAGAGCCGAAGATATCAGCGAGATTGTCTGCGAGGTGGCGGAGGGGACGGTGCACCGGCTGTGGGAGCCGCTCGCCGACAAGCAACGCCCGCGCAACGGCTATGCGGCGAAATTCGCAACGCCGTATCTGCTGGCGACCGGTTTTGTCCATGGCGGCGTCGGGCTCGGCGCGTTCACGGAAGCCGCGATCAGCGATCCCGAAGTGCTGGCGCTTGCGGCAAAAGTGAAATTCGTCATCGACCCGCAAAATCCTTACCCCGCCAACTATACCGGCCATCTCCGGGCGACCATGAAGGACGGCAGCGTGATCGAGGAGCGGCAACCTCACTTGCGCGGCGGCGCCCGGGAGCCGCTGACCCGGCAGGACGTGACCGATAAATTCGCGCTCAACGCGCAGCACGGCGGCTGGACCAAAGCGCAAGGCGATGCGACCTTGAGGCTGCTGGCGGGATTGTATCAGGGCCGCATCGATCTGAGCACGCTGCGAAACTAGTTATTTATCGTCATGGCCGGGCTTGTCCCGGCCATCCACATCTTGCTGCAAAAGAAGAAGTGGATGCCGGGCAAAAGGCCGGGCATGACGTGGAGAGGGCGGGGAGCTATGACCAACAACGAACTCACCGGCAAGGTCGCCATCGTCACCGGGGCAGGGCGCAATATCGGCCGCGCCATTGCGCTGGCGCTGGCGGATGGCGGCGCGTCGATTGTCGTGAACGCGCGTAGCAACCGTGCCGAGGCCGAAGCGGTCGCACGCGAGATCGAGGTTTTGGGTGGCAAGGCCGTGGTCCATATCGGTGACGTGGCCGACGCTGTCGCCGTGCAGGCGATGGCGGATCTGGCGGTCAAGCAATTCGGCCGCCTCGATGTCCTCGTCAACAACGCAGCACTTCGGCGAGAGAAGTCTTTTGCTGAGATGAGCTACGCCGAGTGGCGCGAAATCCTCGATGTCACGCTCGACGGCACTTTTCACTGCGTGAAGGCCTGCCTTCCGGCGTTGCGCGAAAGCGGGGCCGGAACCATCGTCAACATCGGAGGCCTGAGCGCGCATACCGGCGCAAAAAGCCGCGCGCATGTGGTGACCGCGAAAGCCGGGATCATCGGTTTCACCCGCGCGCTCGCCCACGACCTAGCCGATGACGGCATCACCGTGAACTGCGTCGTTCCCGGCCTGATCGGCACGCCGCGGCCAAAGGATAAGCCAGAACCCGCCCACCACCTGACCCACCAGACCATCACTGGCGAACGGGGCAAGCCGGAAGATGTCGCCGCAGCGGTACGATTCCTGTGCAGTCAGGGCGCCCGCTACATCAACGGACAAGCCATCCACGCCAATGGCGGGGCCTATTTCAGCAGCTAGTGCATGTCTCCCGAAGCGGGCCGAAGCGCTCCGGGAAGGCTAACCAGGCGGCCCGCTGCGAGAAAAGACCCGATTCAATGCGCTGCTTCCGCCCAATACGTCATCCCCGTCTTCAACTGCTCATCCGCATCATGAAAGAAGTACTCGGTCACATAGACCGGCGTCTTGATGTTCTCGTTCAGACCGTCATTGAACGCGAAGTGAACGCCGTCACGCGCGGAGGTCTGGTGGCACTGGGCACATGTGACGCGATTGAAATTGATGGCCTCGACGTTCTGTCGTTTGGGGTCTCGGTAAAAGCTGACGGTCACGTCATCGAGATGTTGTTGTAACTCCTTCTTTCGGGTGCCGGTCGCCTTTTCCGCTTCGGCCCGGAAAACGTCGTTGTCGTAAACGGACGAATAGTAGCCGACATCGACACCGTCGCGGATAATGCGCAACGGCAATAACTCGCGAGCCTGGTTTTGATCGCGAGTCAGCGCGCCAAAGACCCAGATGCCGGACAAAGACGTGCTGAACGCGATTTGCTCGATCGGTCGGGCGGAAGTGAAATCAGTTATGAATTTGTGCAGCAGCTCCCGGTAATTTGGCGCTTGCGTTTCGCGGGCGTGGGTGAGTTCGTCGACTCGGCTCAGAAATTGAAGATGTTGAGTCCTCTGAGTATCCCTATCCGCGAGGCGATCGACGACATCCCATTTCAGGTGCAGATAAAGCTGTTCAAAGGGGCGATCGGGTTGCCTTGGATCCATCAGCTGATAAGCAAAATGGATTTGGGGCACGACACGCAAACCCTTCCAGACGAGATCGTCTTGCTGCTCGTAGGGTTTGATGCTCATTGCAACGAGCCTGAAGTTTCCGGGGTCGGAGACGTCGCTCGCCGCGTCCTTGATGTTTTCGATATACAGCCCGGACGTATAAAGGTTGGCTTGGGTCACGTCGCTCAGTCGAAACGTATCGTGCCCCGGTTCTTTTTCCGCATCAAAATCGGCCGTCGGCCGACCCGACAAGAAGTTCAAGACTTTCTGGAATTCGTCGCTTTTGAGAAGCGACGCGAGCGGAAACGCCGCGTGTGTTTCGGGAGTTGCTTCAATGACCATGTGTCGGGGTAGCTTGAAATCGCTCATGCCATGTTGAGGCCGGGGCTTCGAAATTCCGTAATCAAAACTGTGGCCTTGCGGGTAATACCAGAGCGAATTGTCATTCAGCCTGTTGAGATCGAATTTAGGCCAATTCGGAGACATCGTTTGGCGGATGTGGCGAAGCACGCCGGACTTCGCCTCGAAGCGCTCGAGTTGCTTCTGCGGAAAGTCCGATAGGTACACGGAGTCGTGGTGGTTCTCGATGAATTTCATCGGATCAAAAGTTGGATCCGGATCGTTCGCTCGATGACGACCGCATTCGGCGTTGGGATGCAAGCGGGTGTAGTAGTCGAGACGAAGCACCAATATCGTGTAGCCCTCGTCGCGTTCTTTCTTGAACACGGTCGGCGGATATTCGGTAAGACTGCGTGACAGATAGGCGCTATCGACTCGACAGCCTTCCGGTGTGTCAACCGTCGCGAAGTGGTCGATATGGCGGTTATTTTCACTGAAGAAGGCAGGAATCAACTGGAAGTAGCTGCCCTGGTGGCCTTTCTCGTACATCGGATAGACGGGCTCGGCCGCGCCAAGGCCTGCGTCGAGGAATTGATAGTTGAATCCAGGCTTCGGCAAATCGAGCAGCGATTCGAAATAGGTTGCAGTGTCGTAGACGGATCCCGGTCGCAGCGTGACGTTGTTGCTTTCGAGGATTCTGACGCGTGTCAGATTTTGGACCGTCGCAGTAATGTTCGGGCTATGAACCGGGTCTGTTTTGTTTCCAGCGGATTGCGAACTGAATGAAGAGCCCGCGAGCAGAAGGGCCGGAAGAAGCGCGCTGATCCAGGATGCCTTCACGGAAGTTCCCCCTTCCCCGTACGGGTAATTTACATTCGTTTGGCCGATTTGTCCCCCATCACAATTGGGAACTCCTGGGAGATCTTGGATGCAATGCACAAGGGCGCCGCCTTCCACCGCATTGAAATCAGCAGGCTTGGACGCGCGCACGGCCGCCCGACGATGCCGAATCATCGTGAACCTTGTCGACGTCCGCAACACCGCGCTTGGTTCTGCCGTCGCGATGGAGAAGGGGCGGATGGGGCACAGCTACATCAACGGCGGCGAAAACCCTGCCGTCCGGTCAGTGCTGGCTCTGATGGGGACCCCAGCGGCCGTCGCAAGTTTCTCGTTCCGGCCTCCGGCCACTCGCCGAACCAGCCGCTTCCACGATAGAATTCGAGGCCGACTACTTGACGCGCCGGACGCCGTCGGCGACCGTCGAGGGGCGTCCGGATCGCACGGCGCGCAACGGCGCTCTGACAAGGCGCGACACGAACTCGGCTGTGCGCCCGGCCGACCGCCGGTGCTGAAAGAGACTTCGCCCGCATAATAGCTGGGCTCGCAAGCAAGGTTTTGAAGCATGCCTAACGGTCCCGGCGAAATCATCGAGGCTGTGTTCAGCGGCTGGCTCGTCACCTGGCCGACAAGCCTGCTGTCGCTGATCTGGCTTGGCTGGGTCATCAGCTGGGTTGTCGCCTCCTTCTGGTCCGGCCGAACCAGGACGCATGTGCTCACCCGCGATTCCTGGGCCTATCGGCTGCCCATTCTGTTGGGTGCGATTATGTTGATGCCCCCGACCGAGCGTCTGTTGGGTGCGAAACAGCTCTATCACCCCGGCAATGCCGGAACCTATGTGCTGGCGGTCGTGGTGTTGCTGGGCATCAGCTTCACCTGGTGGGCGCGGATCCATCTCGGGCGTTTCTGGTCCAACGCGATCACGCACAAGGAGGACCATCGGATCGTCGATACCGGGCCTTACGGGCTGGTGCGGCATCCGATCTACACCGGTCAGATCATCGGGCTGCTTGCCTCCGGCATTGCGATTGCGACCTGGACCGCGCTGCTTGGCGTGGTCCTGATCTCGTTCGGCGAATGGCAGAAGGCGCGCATGGAGGAGCGCTTCCTCACCGCCGAGTTGGGCGCGGAGGCTTATGGACCCTACTGCCGCCGCGTGCCGATGATCGTGCCGTTCCTCCGCTTCTAGCGGCGTGTTGCCGAACGGGCCATTACCCCCATGCCTCCGTCCCGCCGATCGATGTCCATCCCTTGGCGCGTAATGCATGGCGGGCTGCTGTTTTCGCAGCGGGATTGCCGGATAAATGCGCTCGGCTGGCCCGGATTTTGGTGTTAACCATAAGCCATGAACCAGCAGGCCAAGATCGAGATCCGGCATTCCACCTGTCCGCACGATTGCCCGTCGGCCTGTGCGCTCGATGTCGAGGTGATCGATGGGTCCACCATCGGCCGGGTACGTGGCTCCAAGCTCCAGAGCTATACTGCCGGCGTGGTCTGCGCCAAGGTCGCGCGCTACTCCGAGCGCATTCATCATCCGGATCGGCTGATGCATCCGATGCGCCGGACCGGGCCGAAGGGCTCCGGACAATTTGCCCGGATTTCCTGGGACGAGGCGCTGGACGAGATCGCCGACCGTTTCAACGCGGCCGAGCGTGAGTTCGGTGCCCAATCGGTGTGGCCCTATTATTACGCCGGCACCATGGGGCTCGTGATGCGCGACGGCATCAACCGCCTGGCGCATGTGAAAAAATATTCCCGCTTCTACTCGACGATCTGCGCCAACGTCGCCCGCGTCGGATTTGCCATCGGCACCGGCAAGATCGCCGGCGTCGATCCGCGCGAGATGGCCGTCTCCGACCTGGTCGTGATCTGGGGCACCAATCCCGTGAATACCCAGGTCAATGTGATGACGCACGCGATGCGCGCCCGCAAGGAACGCGGCGCCAGGATCGCGGCGATCGATATCTACAACAACGACACCATGAAGCAGGCCGACATCAAGATCATCCTGCGGCCGGGTACCGACGGTGCGTTTGCCTGTGGCGTCATGCATGTGCTGTTCCGCGAGGGTTTTGCGGATCGCGCGTATATGGAGCGCTACACCGACTGCCCCGCCGAGATTGAGGCCCATCTTGCGACCCGCACGCCGGAATGGGCGTCATCGATTAGCGGCGTGCCGGTGGAAGAGATCGAGGCCTTTGCCCGTCTGGTCGGCGCGACAAAGCGCGCGTTCTTCCGCCTCGGCTATGGTTTTACCCGCAGCCGCAACGGGGCGGCGCAGATGCACGCGGCGCTGTGCATTCCGGCCGTGACCGGCGCCTGGCAGTACGAAGGCGGCGGCGCGTTCTTCAACAATTACGCGATCTGGAAGTTCAACGAATCGATCATCGAGGGCCACGACGCGATCGACCACACCACGCGGGTGCTCGACCAATCCCAGATCGGCCGCATCCTGACCGGCGATGCCGAAGCGTTGAGTAACGGACCACCGGTCAAGGCCATGCTGATCCAGAACACCACTCCGATGGCGGTGGCGCCGGAGCAGGCGCGGGTGCGCGAAGGATTTGCGCGCGAAGACCTGTTCATGGCGGTGCATGAGCAGTTCATGACCGAGACCGCGCAAATGGCGGACATCGTGCTGCCTGCGACGATGTTCTTGGAGCATGACGACCTCTATTACGGCGGAGGGCACCAGCACATTTCGGTCGGCGGCAAGCTGATCGAGCCTCCCGGCGAATGCCGCTCCAATCACGAGGTTCTGCAGGGCCTCGGGCGCCGCCTCAATGCCGTGCATCCCGGCTTCGAGATGTCGCCGCGCCAATTGATCGATGCCACGCTCAAAAAAAGCGGCCATGGCGATATCGAAACGCTGGAGGCCGATCTGTGGCGCGATCTCCAGCCGGATTTCCGCACCGCGCATTATCTCGACGGTTTTGCGCATCCCGACGGCAAGTTCCATTTTAAGGCGGATTGGGCGCACCCTCCGATCGGCAACGCCGGGCTGATGGGCGCGTGGGACAAGATGCCGTCGCTGCCGGATCACTGGACCATCATCGAACAGGCGGATGAAACGCATCCATTCCGGCTCGCGACCAGTCCGTCGCGCAGCTTCCTCAATAGCAGTTTCAACGAAACGCCATCGTCGCTGGCGCGCGAAGGCGCGCCGAGCGTGATGTTGCACCCGGCCGCTGCCGCCACGCGTGGGATCCGCAACGGTGACGCGGTCACCCTGGGCAATATGCGGGGCGAGACCACGCTGACCGCGAAACTATTCGACGGATTGCGGCGCGGCGTGCTGATTGCGGAATCGATACATCCCAACAAGGCCCATATCGGCGGCCGCGGCATCAATACGCTCACCGGGGCCGAGGCGGTTGCGCCGATCGGCGGCGCCGCGTTCCACGACAACAAGGTCTGGGTGAAAAAGGCCGCTGCCCCGGAGGCTCCGCCCGCTTAAATCGTTCTTGCAGTCAGCCGTCATCCTGCCGTTAATGTCCGCGAGCAGCAGGCAGAGCGAGCAGGGCAATGACCGATAGCAACAGCGTGGTGCTTGAAAAGCGCGGGCAGGCGTTCTGGATCACCATCAACCGGCCGGACAAGCGCAATGCGCTGAACGCCGACGTGATCGCCGGCCTCGCCAAGGGCTATCGCGACGCCCATGACGACAAGGATGTCCGCGTGATCGTCCTGACCGGCGCGGGCGACAAGGCGTTTTGCGCCGGAGCCGATCTGCAGAACAGCGGCGCCGCATTTGCGATGGATTTTTCCAGGCCGAACGCAGATTACGCCGATCTGTTGCGGCTGTCGCAGAATGCCACAAAACCTGCGATCGCGCGGGTGGGCGGCGTCTGCATGGCCGGCGGCATGGGCCTGTTGTGCATGACCGACATGGCCGTATCAGCCGATCACGTGATCTTCGGCTTGCCCGAAGTGAAGGTCGGCGTGTTCCCGATGCAGGTGATGAGCCTGCTGCAGGAAATCGCGCCGCGGCGGCTGGTCAACGAATGGGCGCTGACCGGCGAACCTTTTGACGCGAAGACCGCGCTGGCTGCCGGACTTCTCAACTATGTGGTCCCCTCGGCCGAACTCGACGCCAAGGTCGACTGGCTGATCGGACGCATCGTCGACAAGTCGCCGACCGCGATCCGGCGTGGCAAATACGCCATGCGCGCGATCGCCTCGATGTCGTTCGATGAAAGCATCGCCTATACCGAAAGCCAGATCGCGTTGCTGGCGATGACGGAGGACGCCAAGGAAGGCCTGAAAGCCTTCGGCGAGAAGCGCAAGCCCTCATGGCCGGCTAAGTAGACTGTCCCGCATATGATCGCATTCGAACCCCACCGAAAACAGCGGCAATCCGAGGCGGCGACCGGGGCCGTTCTCACTCGCCGGTTCGCATAATTCTCGTGCGATGACGACGACATCGGTTTCGCCAGCCGGCGCCGATGGCGCCTTGACGGTGACGCGGATGTTTCCGATGTCGTCGAGCGCAATTTCCTTGGGCGGCAAAATCCGTCCCCCCACGACAATAACAATATCCGGCAAGCCGATCCCGCGACGCAGGTTTCGTGTTTCGAGTGTCAATGCTCCCCCGGCGGTCGGCGCGAGGCGCAGCAGCAGGACTGGAAGGGTCCAGCGAAAGACGTCTTCGCCCGAATATTCCAATGCATGCAGGCCGAGCACGGCGTGCTGACCGATCGTGGTGATGGGCCATCGCTCATTTCCGGGACCAACCCGCAGAGGGGGTAGCGGATGCCGCGTCATCCAGCGCATCTGTTCGGTTCGGACGAGGCGCCGGTGGGCGAGCAAGAACCGCCTCCACCGCATCCCATCGGGCAGAGGCGAACGCATCAGCAACCATTCATCCATGCGGGTCACCGCCGCGAGCAGCCTCGCGCGATCCCGCAGGCCCACCAATGCCGCCGGCAAAAGGGCGACGGCCTGCTTCAACAGCTCAAAGGCGCCGCCAGGCGGATGCCCGGTGGCGACAAGAAGGGCCCTAACCATGCTGCGCGCATACCGGGCCGGCACCATCATGTTCTGGCCCTGAACTGGCGACGATCCAAAATACTTCTCAAAGAATTCGGGATCGTTTTCCGTTCGCGCATCCATCTCTCCGTGCACGTAGTCTGCGGTGTCGTCGTGATGAGCTGAGATTTCAAGTGAATCGTCATGGACAATGTGTGAAGTCGGTACCGAGGAGATGGAAAGGTCGTGTTGGTGCAAGCGCGCGGAAAGAAGTGGCGCCGCAAACTGCCCGTAACTCGGCTCAAAGGGACCGGCTTTCTCGAAGAGGTCTCGGCGAATGGCGAAAGCGGTCCGGTGAAGGCGCCGCCATGTCGATGGCGCGGCCCAGCTGGCGTGCGTCTCGGCGAACCAGCGCTTCAGAAGCTTGGCTGCGCGATGGTGGTCCAGGTTCTTGATCGAGAAATTGCAGGCCTCGCCGTCCGGGTTCGCGTCGATCCACGCGGCGAGAGCCGACAGGCTGTTTGGTTCCGGGCAACCATGCGCCTCGACAAAGAGAATCCAGGGGGACTTGGCTGCACGCGCTCCGGCGTTCCAGTAGTCGGCGTCGCGGCCAACGGCGGGGATACGCACAATGACATCGCTGTGTCGGAGAACTTTCCGCAGACGAACTTCATCGAGGCCGGTTTCGGCGCTTGCGACCACGAAAACGCGATATCGGTCCGGGTCGAGGTCCTGTTGTTCGGTCCAGGGCCGAATACGTTCGACCGCGTCGCCGCGCACGTCAAAAATCGGAAAGACGATGGTCAGCAGCGGAGACGCTCTCACGCACGGCTGAAGGTCGGACGCCATTTCCATTGAGGCGTCACCGGTAATTGTCGCCTGATCAATCAGCGGGCCGTCTCCAAGCAACCATGTCTCGGTGCTGGCCAGAAGTTTGCGTTTGTTGTCGATGCCGACCGTCCAGTTTGCGTGGAACAGAAATGGCAACAGTTCGCCTTCCATTTTGCACGGTCTCTCGCCGGCATTTTGCAGGTTTCGGTATCCAAGCCCATTCAAGAACAAGGCTTCAGGCAGGCAATAAATGTCATGCAACCATGCAGCGTCATTTTCGATAAGCTGTTGACAGGCGGCCTGATCATCGAGGCGGATTTCACTGCCAAGCTGGCTAGCATGGAGCGCAATCAGTGTATCCAGGAAAGCGATCGCCCTTTCCGACCTCGTGAACGAGGCAAATCCGGAACAAAGCGCGGGCGGAAACCGAGGCAGGCCTTCCGTCTGAAATGCCATGGGATAGACCGAGGCTACCTCCGACAGATAGTGAAACGGATTTCTTATCCACGAAACATCCAAATCCGCATAAATCACATGCGGATGACGCTCGATTAATTCCCGTACAAGAAACACCTTCTTCCACGAAATGTCCGTAAACGAGCGCGAGCCGAAATTGGCGTACTCCTCCATGGCCGCTTCATTCTCGGACAGCTTTGGCGTCGAGATGACCTGAATTTCGGCAGAGTGCAGCCTGGTGACGCTCTTCACCGATCTGAGGGCATTGCTGGGACAGCCGACATAGATTTGATCGGCATCGATCCCTGTCTGCAGGATTCCCTGAATAGCGTTCGACAAAAAGGTTTCCATGCCGCGCGTGCAGAACAGCGCGACGACAGGCCTAAGGTCTGTTGGGTGAGCCGTGCTCGTCATGTGCTCTGCACCCCGGCGGGACGTCTGCGATTGCGGGCTGCAACTATCCCGGATTCGCCTTCAGTCCGACGGCCTCGATACCCGCGACCGCGCAGATCTCGTCATTGTCAGACGTGTCGCCGCTCACGCCGACGGCGCCGAGCAGCACGCCGCCGTCCTGGATCAGCACGCCGCCGGGCACCGGCACCAGCCGGCCCTGCGCCAGCGTATTCACCGCGCCGATGAAATAAGCCTGTTCCTGCGCACGCTGGAACAGCGCCCTTGACCCCATGCCCATGGCCAGCGCGCCGTAAGCCTTGCCATGGGCGATCTCGCTGCGCAGCAGGCTGGTGCCGTCCTGTGCCGCGGTGATCTTAATGCAGCCGCGCACATCGAGAACGGTGACGACGAGAGGTTTCAGTTTATTCTCGACGCCCTTGGCGAGCGCCACATCGAGAATCTTGCGGGCGACGTCGAGGGTCAGTTCAGCCATGGATCGGTTCCTTTGCGAGTGGGGAGGGGTTGGGTTGGATCGCGCGCTCAAGGCTCATCGCCAGCACGCGCGCGACGTGAAGGGCTGCGCGGTCCGTGCCATCGGCAATCTGATGCCGGCACGAGGTTCCATCGGCAACGATCAGCGCCGCCGCATCCGCGCGGCGCACGGCGGGCAACAGCGAGAGCTCAGCCATGTCGATGGAGGTCTGATAGGTGTCGGCGCCGTAGCCGAAGGCACCGGCCATGCCGCAGCAGCTCGAGTCTATGGTCTCGACGTTCAAATCGGGAACCAGCCGAAGCGCCTGCTCGACGGATTTGAACGCGCCGAACGATTTTTGATGGCAGTGGCCGTGCACCAGGGCTTTTCCGGCAATGGCGCCGAGCGGCAATTGCAAGCGGCCGGCCTCGGCCTCGCGAACCAGAAACTCCTCGAACAACAGCGCCTGCGCGCTGATGCTTTTCGCTGATGCGTCGGAGCGTAGCGAGAGCAGTTCGTCGCGAAGCGTCAGGAGGCAGCTCGGCTCCAGGCCGACGATCGGTACGCCGCGCAACGCGAATGGCGCATAGGTCGCGACCAGCCGATCGAGCTCGGTGCGCGCGTGATCAACCAGGCCTGCGGAAAGAAACGTCCGTCCGCAGCACAATGGCCTGCCGCGATCGGCCGGCTCCGGGATGTGCACGCGGTATCCGCCCGCGAGCAGGACACGCAGCGCGGCTTCGAGGTTTTCGCGCTCATAGGCGCGATTGAATGTGTCGGCGAACAGCACGACCTCGCGGCCGTCGGCCGGACCCATCGCCTCGACGCCAGGCTTGAACACATCGCGCCGCCATACCGGCAAGGCGCGCTGCGCGCTGATGCCCGCGAATTTCTCGAATAGCCGTCGCAACAACGGACTTTTGTTGCGCCAATTGGCGAGCGGGGCGAGGCGCGAGGCCAACGCCGCATAGCGCGGCAGATATCCCACCAGCCGATCCCTGAGCGAAAGCCCGTGTTTCGATACCCGCGCGGCCAGAACCTCGATCTTCATCTTGGCCATGTCGACGCCGGTCGGGCATTCGTGGCGACAGGCCTTGCAGGACACGCAGAGTTTCAGCGTGTCCGCCATGTCATCCGACGCCAGCGCGTCCGGCCCCAACTGGCCCGAGATCGCCAGCCGCAGCGTGTTGGCGCGTCCCCGCGTCACGTCTTTCTCGTCGCGGGTGGCGCGGTAGGACGGACACATCACGCCGCCTTCGAGTTTGCGGCAGGCGCCATTGTTGTTGCACATCTCGACCGCGCCCTGGAAACCGCCGCCGGCGCCGGGATAGGCCGACCAGTCGAGCACCGTCTGCAATTCATTGACATGGTAATCCGGCGGATAGCGAAACAGCGCGCGGTCATCCATTTTGGGCGCATCGACGATCTTGCCGGGATTGAGCACGTTGTCCGGATCGAAACGGTGCTTGACCTCCCTGAAGTCGGCAATGATGCGCGGCCCGAACATGGTTTCGTGAAATTCGGAGCGGACGAGGCCGTCGCCGTGCTCGCCGGAATGCGACCCCTTGTACTCGCGCACCATGGCAAAGGCTTCTTCGGCGATCGCGCGCATCGCCTTGACGTCTTTTTCCAGTTTCAGGTTCAGCACCGGCCTTACATGCAGGCAGCCTTCCGAGGCGTGCGCGTACATGGTGCCGCGCGTACCGTGCCTGGCGAAGATCGCGTTGAGCCGTTCGGTATAGTCGGCGAGATGCGGCAACGGCACCGCGCAATCCTCGACAAAGGAGACCGGCTTGCCCTCCTGCTTCATCGACATCATGACGTTGAGGCCGGCGGCGCGAAATTCGGCGATGCCGGTCTGCAACCTCGGCTCCGTGATCTCGACCACGCCGCCCCAATTGCGTTTGGGCTGATCCCAGCCAAAGCCGAGATCGCCCATCAACTCGCCAAGCGTTTTCAGTCGCCTGATATTTTCCGCCTGATCTTCCTCGGCAAATTCGACGATCAGGACCGCGTCGGGATCGCCGCGAACCGCCGTGGCGATGATCGGCTTGAACATCTCGATGTCGCGCCCCAGCGCCAGCATGGTGCGATCGACGAGTTCGACCGCGATGGGGCGAAGTTTTACCAGATGCTGGGCTGCATCCATCGCCTCGTAGAAACTGCCGAAGTGGCAGACGCCCAGCACCTTGTTGCGAATGACCGGCCACAGCTTGAGCTCGACCTGGGTGGTGAAGGCGAGGGTTCCCTCCGAGCCGACCAGCAGATGCGCCATGTTGTTGGCCGCGTTGCGCGGCACCAGCGCGTCGAGATTATAGCCGCCGACGCGGCGCTGCACCTTTGGAAATTTCTCGGTGATCTCGGCCGCCTCGCGCTCGCCGAGATCAAGCATGTCGCGAAACAGTGCAAGGCCGCTATCGCCAACATTCAGCTGCGCCAGGTCGCGCGGCACCTCGCCGAAATGCAGCATGGTGCCGTCGGCGAGCGCTGCATTCATCGAGCGCGTGTTGTCGCGCATGGTGCCATATCTGAGAGAACGGCCACCGCAGGAATTGTTGCCGGCCATGCCGCCGATGGTGGCGCGGGATGCGGTGGAGACGTCGACCGGAAACCACAGGCCGTGCTTCCTGAGCTGCCGGTTGAGGTCGTCGAGCACGATCCCCGGCTCGACCACACAGGTTCGGTTTTCGGCGTCGAGCGAGATGACGCGGTTCAGATGTTTGGAAAGATCGATGACGATGCCGTCATTGACGGTCTGGCCGCATTGCGACGTGCCGCCGCCGCGCGGCGTGACTACTCGCCCCGCATCGCGGCAGATCGCCAGTGCCCGCAGGGCCTCGTCCATGGTGCGGGGGACCACGACGCCCGCCGGCATGATCTGATAGAACGAGGCGTCGGTCGCGTAGCGGCCGCGGTTGAAGGAATCGAAGTAAACGCCGCCCGTAATTTCGCGCGCAAGCCGGTCTTGAACTGTCATCGAACTCTTAACGGACATCCTGTCCCCGCTGCCGCTGCGGGGGGATTATGCTTGCTCTGGCCTGGACCGGGTAAGAAATGCAATTTTTCTGTCGCTGTTCACATTTTGAATTCAAAATCGCCGAACCGTCGGCCGATTCAGTCTGGCTCGGACGCCGGCGAGGCGACCTCTTGGAGGTGTTCGACGGCGGCGGTCCGCTTGTTGCGCAGATGCTTGAACAGGATGTCGCTGAGTTCGCTGCCGGCTCGGCGACGCAGCGCCTCCAGGATTGTCTCGTGTTCGCGCATCGCCTCACCCCAGCGCTCCCGCTTGCGGGCAAAATTGGCGGAGTAGCGAATCCTGCGAATCCGCCCGGCGAGATTGGCATAAGTGCTCTTTAGCGCCGCGTTGCGCGAGGCTTCGACGATCTTCTGGTGGATCAACTGGTTGACGCCAAAATAGCCGTGCATGTCGCGGTGCAGGTAGAAACCGTACATCTCGTAATGCAGCCGCTCGATCTCGGCGATTTCGGCGTCGGTGATGTTTTCACAGGCAAGCCGCCCGGCGAGGCCTTCGAGCCCGCCCATGAGGTCGAACAGTTCGCCGAGATCGTGCTCGCTCAATTGCCGCACGCGGGCGCCCCGGTTCGGCAAGAGATCGACCAGTCCTTCGGATGCCAGCACCTTGAGGGCTTCGCGCAGCGGCGTGCGCGAGATGCCCAGCATTTCGCAAAGCTGGCGTTCGGGAACGCGGCCGCCGTCCGGAATATTGCCTTCGACGATGTGGTCGCGCAGCCGCGTCAGGATCTCGTCATGCAACGACTGGTCTTCCCGATCGGGAACCGCGCCGGCCGCAACGGCCTTCGAAGTGGCATCGCTGGGAATCAAGGGCTTCATGGGGCGGAACATAGTCTGTGGCGGGGAGGCCGTCGACCGAGTAATTGTAAACAATATTTTGGTTGAGGTCCAAGAAAATGAATGCAATATGGTCCAAAATCAGAGGAGGAATCCATGACTCAGCAGCAGGGACGCCATTTTTTGCAAATTCCCGGCCCGAGCCCGGTGCCGGATCGCGTGCTCCGCGCGATGGACATGCCGGTCATCGACCACCGCAGCTCCCAATTCGCCGAGTTGGGTAAGACGGTATTCGACGGCTGCCGGAAGATCTTCAAGACCTCCGGACCGGTCATCATTTTTCCTTCCTCGGGTACCGGCGCCTGGGAAGCGGCGATCGTCAATACGCTGTCGCCGGGCGACAAGGTTTTAATGGTCGAGACCGGCCATTTCGCCACGCTTTGGCGGCAGATGGCGGCGCGCTGGGGCATCGACGTCGATTTTATTCCGGGCGACTGGCGCCATGGCGTCGACCCCGCAGCGATCGAGGCCAGGCTAGCGCAGGACACCAAGCACGCCATCAAGGCGGTGATGGTGGTGCACAACGAGACTTCCACCGGCGTCACCAGCCGGGTCGGGGACATCCGCGCCGCGATGGACAAGGTTGGTCATCCCGCGCTGCTGCTGGTCGATACGATCTCCTCGCTCGGCTCGGTCGATTACCGGCACGACGAATGGAAGGTCGACGTCACCGTCAGCTGCTCGCAAAAGGGATTCATGCTGCCGCCGGGACTAGGCTTCAACGCCATCTCCGAGAAGGCCAGAGCGGCTGCGAAAACCAACAAGATGCCGCGATCGTATTGGGACTGGGAAGAGATGTTAAAACCCAATGCTGCCGGCTTCTTCCCCTACACGCCGGCCACGAACCTGCTCTACGGCTTGCGCGAAGCCGTGGCGATGTTGCTGGAAGAAGGCCTCGACCAGGTGTTCGCCCGCCATAGGCGCCTCGCCGCCGCCACCCGCGCCGCCGTCACGCATTGGGGCCTCGAAGTGCTGTGTCTTGAACCGGCCGAATACTCTCCTGTCTTGACCGCCGTGCTGATGCCGCCGGGCCACGACGCCGACAAGTTCCGCAAGACCGTGCTGGACAATTACAACATGTCGCTCGGCTCCGGTCTTTCCAAACTGGC
>JAQGKJ010000733.1 GCA_028290165.1 Bradyrhizobium sp.
GCCACGTGGCGGAGTGGTTACGCAACGGTCTGCAAAACCGTGTACACCAGTTCAATTCTGGTCGTGGCCTCCATCAATATAATCAATTCCTTGCATTGACTATCGGAGAGACCGCTCGAAGTTCCGCGAGGTCCCCGCTCAGCAGGCCGCGTACCAGCCTTCGGGAAACGGAATATGCGGCCAGGCCAGCCCATTGTCGTTGGCGGCCTTCGGCGGCTCATTGAACATTGGCGGCTCTACCAAAAAATCCTCCTGGGCAGCGGGCTCGATCGCCATTTTCACGGCCTCCAGCAATCGGTCGAATTCAACTTCGCTCATCGCGCTCTCCGGGGTTCGAGAGTGCACGGTCGCAAAAGTCTTTTGGTTTCAGATTGAACGGATCGTTCAAATTGTATCGATCCGGCGATCCCGGCGACTTTGGTTACTGAAAGATTGATCCCCGGGCGGAACCTAGACCGCCTCGCTCACGGCCCAATGTGAGAAAAATCACATTTGGCGAACAATCTTTCGCGTATCTCCGAGCACGACCACGGCGCCGCACGGGGCGCCGGCAGAACAACCCGGAGGACGCTGTCATGAAGGCAAGATTTAAGGGATGCTGGGCGCGGGCGAGCCGGGCCAATCTTGCATTGGCGCTCACCCTGTTCACATCAGGTGCGGCGTTGGCCGACATCGCGACGCCGGAACAGAAAAAGGCCTGCACGCCCGACGTCTACCGGCTTTGCGCCGGCGAAATCCCCAACGTTCGCGCCATTACCGCCTGCCTGCGGCGGCAAAAGGCGAGCCTCAGCGAAGCCTGCCGGGCGGTGTTCGAGCAGTGAGGGGTTTTAACTATTGCGATTGGTGCGGTTCAGCCACGGGTTGATTCTGGGTCCAGTCTTCGCTGTCGGCGAGCCGAACCCAATACTCGGCGATGGTCAGGAGGCGCTGTGCCTCGGCCGCGTCCGGCTCTTCTCCAGCCTGACGCGCGACTTGAGCCGCCCATTTTCTGAAATGGTTTCCGTCTGACATATCGTCACCATCCGCTCTAACAGGTTGTTTGCGAAACGGTGCGATCGCACCAGGAATCCTTCATTCAACGACGGCTTGACCTTGCTGGGGATATTGCGGTCGGTGCTCGATTGTTTTGAGCCGCTTCGGTTTTGAAAGTAATTTGCAAGCCATTGCCGATATCTACCGCGCGCCGACGTTGGGCGCTGTGCCAGACCTCGGCTAGATCATTCGGTTCGGAATCATTTTGCATGGCGCAATCCAGTGTGTTTGATTTTTGAAATACGCTTCGAAACTAAAGTTTCACTATCGACCAAATAGCGTCGGTCCGTTTCGGGGCGTCTTCGTTGGGGCAGAGAAATGGCTGCGGCGGCGCGCCGGAATATTTCATTGGCTTGCTCCGATGAAACATCTTCACGGGATCGCGAGCGGCAATCTGTGGTCGGCCAGGGGCCGCTATCCCCAGATGAAGCGGCCTCCTGCACTGCTTCGCGAATCAACCGAGCTACGAAGGCCGCTGGTGCGGGCGGGATTCTCGGCCACAACCCCGGGAGACGAGGGTGCGGCGATTTGTTGCGCAACGCATGCGCGCCGTCGGCAACCCGGATGGTCTTCACAAACCCAGCCGCAGTCCTCGCAGAGTGAACATTTCATTACGCGCCAAGCGCGTCGGGCCTCTTTCTTTCCGAGCTGAAACTCGGGCGCACATCGCCCCCCTTCTGCCGCAAGACGACACGACGCAGGTATGGCTCGCGACGGAAGGCGACCTGTCGTGCTTAAACAAGATTTTAGTGGGATGATTAAAAAGAAGGTCGATTTGTCCTTGTGTGAACAATACGAAGGTTCCGTCGAAGTTGCTGAGCGCAGCTTAGGAGCAAATGCGATGCGTTCTGTTTTGGCCTTAGGACTTTTGATCGCCCTCTGTACTTCTGCCAACGCCGCAAGGGTGCATCACTTCAAACCGCGATATGTCATCGTTCGTCACAGCCAAGCTATGATCCCAGGTTTCGTCGCTGGGCCGACCATGTACGACGACATCCCTAGCTACAACGATCCATCCAAGTTTGGCGGCGGCGCGCCCTGACAATGCGCCCGCCGGGAGCATTTCCGGACACCCGGAAATAGCCGGCACCAATGGGCGCCGCTGTAAAAACTTGCCAAATATCTGAGGTACTTTGGCTCCCCGGGCTGGATTCGAACCAGCGACCATTCGATTAACAGTCGAATGCTCTACCGCTGAGCTACCGAGGAATAGGCGAAAACCGTGTTCGCGACGGGGGAGCGTATAACAAAGCCGCCGGGGCTTGCAAAGGACCAAATATCCCGCTCGCGCGCCGCATCAAAAGGGCAGGGAAACCGCCTGTACCGCAACCATTTGTCGTTCCTTTGGAGGATCCGCGATTAGCGATTCCGCGCCTCGCGGAGCAGGCCGGCTATGCCTCCGCGCCGCGAACCGAGCCCGAAAAAGACTTATTTCGCAGCGAGGTTTGCTGGAGCCGGATTCCGCCAGAGGTGATTCGATGCCAGACATCCAGACCGATCTCGTAAGGCCGGTGCCGTCGATCGTTCCCAGCGACATACCCGCGATGAGCGATGACGAATGCCTTGTTCGGCTTGCCCGCGCCGTTGAGAACCGGGATTCCGAGCAGCTGGACGAGGTGGCGCGGCTGATCGGCCGGCTCGCGGTCACGATCGAATAGATCGCATTCGAAGCCCATATTCGGAGCCGATATTCCAAGCCAAAATTGTTGCGTGGGAATGGCGGACAGCCAGCTTTCGCGGGCGCAATCGGCGTGTTGCGTTTTTGCGAAGCTTGTACCAAAGATGACGCGGTTTTCTCCTCCTCCCGCGGCAACGCCCGCTCTTTTCTCAAGGGTCCGCCAATGTCCGGTATTTCGCCCGCGCGCCAGAATATGGTCGATGGCCAGGTGCGCCCCAGCGACGTCACCGATCTCCGGATCATCGATGCGATGCTCGCGGTGCCGCGCGAGGTGTTCGTTCCCGAAAATCAGCGCGCGCTGGCCTACCTGGACCTCGATCTCGATGTCAGCGATGGCGGCTCGGCCAAACGCTTCCTGATCAAGCCGGTGGTCACGGCGAAGATGCTGCAGGCGGCCGACATCAAGGATACCGACAACGTCCTGGTGGCCGGCGGCGCGACCGGATACACGGCAGCCCTGGTCGCAAAGCTTGCGGCGCGGGTGACGGCGACCGAGACCG
Organism: Bradyrhizobium sp.; assembly: GCA_028290165.1. The sequence goes on from JAQGKJ010000733.1 coordinate 3,211, forward strand.
ACCCGGCACACGCCGCCAGGGCCAGCGAGGTTATGGCCCAGCTCGGGCTCCCCAACGTGACATTCCGGGCAGCCGACGCGGCCGCCGGGGACCCGGCGAACGCGCCCTATGACGTGATCGTGCTCGACGGGGCCACCGAAATCGTGCCCGAGGGGCTTTATGGGCAGCTGAAAGAGGGCGGCCGGCTGGTCGGGGTCTTCGCCATGACCACCCCGGCACGGGCCATGATCGTGACCCATTCCCACGGCGATTTCGGGAATCGGGCGCTTTTCGACGCTGCGGTGCCGGTCCTGCCCGGCCTTGAGCGGCGCCCCGCCTTCGTTTTCTAGCCGTTCCGGCCCTCCGCGGCTGTTAAAATCCCGTTCTGAATCATTAGTGTGGCCCGGATGCCGCACGTGAAGAGTTTCCACCGCGATCGGCCGGCGCGGGGTTCCGAGCCGGTTGCGCGGGGAATAAGGTACGAGGGGACCTGACTCGGACTGAAGCGGCAACCCGGTTCAAGCGCACGCTCGAATCGGTGAACGATATGAATGGGATTAGCTGGGATGCGTGGCGTGAAGGCCGTTACCGGAGCTGCGGCTGCGGTCCTCCTGATGGCGTATATGGGCCCGACGGCGGCCCTGGCCGATACGATCGAGGCTGCGCTGGTGCGCGCGTATCAGAATAACCCACAGCTCAACGCGCAGCGCGCCCAGGTGCGCTCCACCGACGAGAACGTGCCGCAGGCGCTGTCCGGCTATCGCCCGAAAGTCGCGGTCACCGCCAGCGTCGGCTACCAATACACCGATGTGAATACCACCGCGGGCGGTTCTCCGACCTCGATCGTCAGGAGTGAAACTCACGGCGCCAACGCGCCGCGCAGCGTCGGCGCCACGGTCACGCAAACGCTGTTCAACGGCCAGCAGACGGCCAACCGGACTCGCGCAGCGGAGAGCCAGGTCTCCGGCTCACGCGAGGCGCTGCGGGTTCTCGAACAGTCGGTGCTGCTCTCGGCCGCCACGATCTACATGGACTATTTGCGCGATGCCGCCATCGTCGAGGTTCAGCGCAGCAACGTCCGCGTTCTCGAGCAGACGCTGAAGCAAACCCGCGATCGCTTCAACGTCGGTGAGGTGACGCGCACCGACGTCGCCCAATCGGAAGCGCAGCTTGCCGCCGGCAAGACGCAACTATTGACGGCCGAATCCAATCTGGTGACGACACGGGCAAACTTCCGCCGCATCATCGGCAACGAACCGGAAGGTCTCGCGCCGGGTTCGCCGGTGGATCGCTTTTCGCCGGGCACGTTGCCTGCCGCGGTCGATCTCAGCCTGATCGAAAATCCCAACGTGACGGCGGCGATGTTCGGCATCGACGTCAATTATCTCCAGGTCAAGATCAACGAAGGCGCGCTGTTGCCGACGGTCAGTTTGCAAGGCTCGGTGCAGCAATCCTACGAACAGACCCAGACGATCTTCCGCTCGTTCGGCGCTTCCGCGGTCGCGCAGCTTTCGATCCCGGTCTACCAGGGCGGCGCCGAATATTCGCTGATCCGCCAGTCCAAGGAAAACCTGGCGCAGCAGCGTCTCAATCTTGAAACGACCCGCGATGCCACCCGCGCCAACGTTGTGACGGCGTGGGGCCAGCTGGTAGCAGGCAAGGCACAGGTGGCATCGGCGCAGGCGCAGGTCACCGCGTCCGAAATCGCGCTCAACGGCGTGCGCGAAGAAGCCAAGGCCGGACAGCGGACCACGCTCGACGTGCTCAACGCCCAGCAGGCGCTGGTCAACGCCCGTGTCGCGCTGGTGACCGCGCAGCACGATCGCGTGGTGGCATCCTATGCGGTGTTGAACTCGGTGGGACGGCTGTCGCCGATGGTGCTCAATCTTCCGACCAACGTCTACGATCCGAGCTTGCATTATCAGCAGGTGCGCGACAGCTGGTACGGTGTGCGCGCTCCCGACGGTCGCTGATCGCATTAGCCGTTGTCGCCTGAAGACTGACGGCCTTCATGGGCCGTTGCTTGCAATCAAATGTTGCCATGACGTACCTTTCCTGGAGGCAGCAGAGCGATTCGCGCCCATTGGCGTCCTTGGGCCGCGACGCTTCGCTGCCTTGGGCAGCGGGCGGGCTCCCGCGCGATGAGTCTGGCGGCGCTTGATCTGGGGACAAGTCAGGCTTGTGCGATGAAAATCCCGGCCCGCATATCCGGAACCAGCAAATCCTGTCGGGCTTGGTGTAAAACGCGCGAGACGAGGGCGTTGATGATGTGGAGTCGGAGATGACGCAGCCTGCAAAGGTCCAAGAACCCTCGATGGAGGAGATTTTGGCGTCGATCCGGCGCATCATTGCGGACGACGAAGCCAAGCCTGCGGCCACTGAGAAGCCCGCCAGCCCGGCCGCCGCCCCGGTGGCAGCAGCCCCCGCCAAACTGGAGAAGCCCGCCGCGGCGCCGGCCCCAAAGCCGTCGGTGATGAACGACATTCCGCCGTCAGCCATTCCTGCAGCCCAGGCCGCCGCCGCAAAGGTAGCGCCGCCGCCCGCCAAGCCCGCACCACCTTCCGCCGCGCCGGCACCCGCGCCCGCGGCGTCCAACAGTCAGGACGACATCGACGCCTTGCTCAACGGCCTCGATGAAGCGACCTCGCCTGAGGAGATCAGGCCGCCATTGCCCGACGGCGACGTGTTCGAACTCACCGACGAGATGGCGCTGCCGGCCGAGCCGCCTCCGCCGCAGCGGTCGTTCCACAAGATCGATCCCGAGGATGATCTCGAATTCGCCGAATCGGCGGCTTCCAAGGCGGTGCATCGGCAGCCCGTGTTCGAACCACCGCCGTTTGAAAGTTCGCCGCCGCCGCAGCCGCAACAGCACCAGATCCTGTCCCGCTCGACCGTGTCGGCGGTCGAATCCGCGTTCAATACGCTTGCCAACACCGTGCTCAGCAACAACGCTCGGACGCTGGAAGACCTCGTCAAGGAGATGCTGCGGCCGATGCTGAAATCCTGGCTCGACGACAATTTGCCCGGGCTGGTGGAGCGCATCGTGAAAGCGGAAATCGAGCGGGTTTCGCACGGGCGGTAGCTCGCCGGCGGGGCGATTGCGGGCCCTGATTCAGCCATTACATCGGCTTTATCTTAACTTTCGACGTCACTTGTCGTGTTGACTTGGCGCGCGCCTACGGCTTTCTAGCGCGTTCCATCCCCATGATTGTACCGCCATGATCGAGAAAAACTACCAGCCTGCCGATATCGAAGGCCGCATGTCCCGGATCTGGGAGGAAAGCGGCGCGTTCCGGGCCGGGCGCCCGGAACGCCGCGACGCAAAGCCGTTCACGATCGTCATTCCGCCGCCGAACGTGACCGGCTCGCTGCATATGGGGCACGCGCTCAACAACACCCTGCAGGACATTCTCTGCCGCTTCGAGCGGATGCGCGGCCGCGACGTGCTGTGGCAGCCCGGCACCGATCACGCGGGGATCGCGACCCAGATGGTGGTCGAGCGGCAATTGATGGAGCGGCAGGAGCCGGGCCGGCGCGAAATGGGGCGCGCGAAATTTCTCGAACGTGTCTGGCAATGGAAGGCCGAAAGCGGCGGCGTCATTATCAACCAGCTGAAGCGGATCGGCGCGTCTTGCGACTGGTCGCGCGAGCGTTTCACGATGGACGAAGGCCTGTCGCGCGCGGTCGTGAAGGTGTTCGTGGAACTGCATCGCGAAGGGCTGATCTACAAGGACAAGCGGCTGGTGAACTGGGATCCGGCGCTGCTGACGGCGATTTCCGATCTCGAGGTGCAGCAAGTCGAGGTCAAGGGCAGCCTGTGGTATTTGCGCTATCCGCTGGAAGGCAAGACCTTCAATCCCGAAGATCCCACGACCTTCATCGTCGTCGCCACCACGCGGCCCGAAACCATGCTGGGCGATACCGCGGTTGCGGTGCATCCGGACGACGAGCGCTATGCGCATCTGGTCGGCAGCTGCGTGATCCTGCCGCTGGTCGGACGCAAGATTCCGATTGTCGCCGACGAATATTCCGATCCGGAAAAAGGCTCGGGCGCGGTGAAGGTCACGCCTGCGCACGACTTCAATGATTTCGAGGTCGGCCGGCGGCACGACCTGCCGCAGATCAGCGTGCTCAATCAGGAGGGCGCGCTCGCGCTCGTCGGCAACGAGGATTACTTGCGCGGATTGCCGGAAGGCGCATTACAGCTGGCGGAGGAATTGCACGGCCTCGACCGCTTCGCCGCGCGCAAGCAGATCCTCGTGCGGCTCGAAGACTTCGGTTTCGTGGAGCGGACCGAGCCGAATACGCACATGGTACCGCATGGCGATCGCTCCGGCGTCGTCATCGAGCCCTATCTGACCGACCAGTGGTACGTCGATGCCAAGACGTTGGCCCGGCCTGCAATTGAAGCGGTGCGCAGCGGTGCGACCACGTTCGTGCCGAAGAACTGGGAAAAGACCTATTTCGAGTGGATGGAGAATATCCAGCCCTGGTGCATCTCGCGCCAGCTGTGGTGGGGCCATCAGATTCCGGCGTGGTACGGGCCGGACGGCAAGGTGTTCGTCGCCGAGACCGAAGAGGAAGCAATAGGCAATGCGCTCGGCTATTACGCCCAGCAGGAAGTCATCACGCCGGAGCAGGGGCGGGAGATGGCGCTCGATCCGGCAAAGCGCGAAGGCTTTATCACCCGCGATGAGGACGTGCTGGACACCTGGTTCTCCTCCGCGCTGTGGCCGTTCTCGACCTTGGGCTGGCCCGACGACGACACCGACGTGAAGCGCTATTACCCGACCGACGTGCTCGTCACCGGCTTCGACATCATCTTCTTCTGGGTCGCCCGGATGATGATGATGGGTCTTCATTTCATGAAGAACGTTCCATTCCCGACCGTCTACATCCATGCCCTCGTCCGCGACGAGAAGGGCGCCAAGATGTCGAAGTCGAAAGGCAACGTCATCGATCCCCTGCACCTGATCGACGATTACGGCGCCGACGCGCTGCGCTTCACGCTGGCGGCGATGGCGGCGC
>JAQGKJ010000755.1 GCA_028290165.1 Bradyrhizobium sp.
GCATGGTGGAAGCATTCGCGCAGCTGCTTGCTGGTATAGGGAATGACTTCGTTCTGGTCCCGTTCCGAGTAACAGCGTAGCCGCAGTTCGACGGGATCAACCCTCAGCGCAACGGCAAGCTCGTCCATCGCGCTCTCGAGTGCGTAAACCCCGGTCGCAGCGCCAGGTGCGCGCATGTCGCTTGGGGTCGGAACGTCAAGCCGCACCAGCCTGTGCACATACTTCGCGTTAGCGCACTCGTAGAGCAAGGTCGCCCAACCAATGTCGTTGCGGGAAAAATCCTCGAATTGCGACGTGACGGCAATCGCCTCGTGGGTGATCGCGTCCAGCGTTCCGTCTGGCTTGGCACCAAGTGCAAGCCGCTCAATAGTCGTTGGCCGGTACCCGAGCCCATACATTTGCTGGCGTGTCAGCACGAGACGCACTGAACGTCCTAGCGCCAGCGCGCCCAACACGGCCAACACCACTTGATATTGTGGACGAAGGCCTGCGCCGAACGCGCCGCCGACGAAGGGCGATATTACGCGCACATCGTCCGCGTTCTTGTTAAACACACTGCACAGATAGCGCTGCACGTTCTGCACGCCCTGCGTCTTATCATAAACCGTGAGTTTGCCGCCTCTGTCCCAGACCACGGTCGAAGCAAACAACTCCATCGGGTTGTGATGCTCGGTCGGGATGAAATATTCCGCCTCGTGACGCACGTCGGCTGCGGCATAGGCCTTCTCGGCGTTGCCGCGCGGCCTGTCCGGCTTCTTGACGACAAACGCGTGATCACGCTGCTTAGACAGGTCGGTCACGAATGGTCGTTTTTCATACTCGATGCGCACGAGCGTGGCAGCGTAGCGCGCGATCTCCCATTGTTCGGCCAGCACCAGCGCGATCGGCTGACCGCTGAACAGGATCTGGTCGTCGTAGAGCGGACGGAACGGCGAACCTTCTTCCGGAGCGACGTCGTCCTTCCAGGCTTGGTCCGTGCCCGCCATGCGAGGTCGGTTCTCGTGAGTGAGCACGTCGAGCACGCCGTTGACACGCAGTGCTTCGCTCGCGTCGATGCGTACGATGCGGCCGCGAGGGATGGACGACTCAATGACGCTGCCATAGGCGAGGCCACCGGCGTTGAACTCGCCAGCGTATTTGGCTTCGCCAGTCACCTTGGCGCGGCCGTCGACGCGAGATGTGGCAGTGCCGGTATAAGTCATGCGCCAGCTCATCGGATTTTTTTATCGGACTGCGATTGTGGCGTCGCCTGCGCCGCCTGCGTCAGCGCCCGGACAATGCTGCGGCGTGCCAGGTCGATCTTGAAGGCGTTGTGCGCAAAACCCCTGGCGTCATGCAACAGAAGATCGGCTGCACGTGTGAAGGCTGTCTGATTTGCCGGCTGCCCGCGCAGCGCGGTTTCGGCCGCCAAATCACGCCACGGTTTGTGCGCGACGCCGCCGAGCGCCAGGCGCGCTTGCCTTACCGTGCCGCCATCCAGTTCCAGCGCGGCAGCGACCGAAACGAGCGCGAAGGCATAGGAGAGGCGATCACGAATTTTCAGATAAGAGTAATGCTTCGCGAAGCCCTCCGCCGGAAGCTCCACCGCGACGATGATCTCGCTCGGATGCAGGTTGGTGTCGATCTGCGGCGTGTTTCCCGGGAGCCGATGGAATTCGTCGAACGCGACCACGCGTTCTCCTTTGGGACCCGCTACGTGCACCCTGGCCTCGAGCGCGGCGAGCGCGATGCACATGTCGGAGGGGTGCGTCGCAATGCAGGCCTCGCTGGTCCCGAGAATTGCACTGATCCGGTTGATCCCGTCAATGGCCGAGCATCCGGAGCCGGGCTCGCGTTTGTTGCAGGGTGTTGCGGTGTCGTAGAAGTATAAGCAGCGCGTGCGTTGCAGGAGATTTCCGCCGGTCGACGCCATGTTGCGTAGTTGCTGTGACGCGCCCGCCAGGATTGCGCTCGAGAGCAGGGGATAGCGCTGCTCGATCAACGGATGGTAGGCGAGGTCGGAGTTTGGTACCAGCGCGCCGATCCGCAGCCCTCCCTCCGACGTCTCTTCGACGTTCTTGAGCGGCAGCCGTGAAATGTCGATCAGCCGGGAAGGACGTTCGACATACTCTTTCATCAGGTCGATGAGGTTGGTGCCGCCAGCGATGAATTTGGCCGTCTGGTCGGCGGATTTCAGGCGCACCGCGTCAGCCACGTCGTTTGCCCGCGCGTATTGGAAATTGATCACGGCTTGCGTCCCATAGCGGCCATCGCCTGCTGGACCGCCGCCACAATATTGGGATAGGCGCCGCAACGGCAGATATTGCCGCTCATCAATTCGCGAATCTCGTCGGCGCTTTTTGCTTTGCCTTCGGCGATCAAGCCCGCAGCCGAGCAGATCTGGCCCGGCGTGCAATAGCCGCACTGAAACGCGTCATAGTCGATGAACGCTTGCTGCAGCGGATGCAGCGCGCCTTCTGTCGCCATCCCTTCAATTGTGACGATCTCGGCGCCATCCTTCATCACGGCAAGCGTCAGGCAGGAGTTGATGCGCCGTCCGTCTACCAACACCGTGCAGGCACCGCACTGGCCGTGGTCACAGCCTTTTTTGGTTCCGGTCAGGTCGAGATGGTCACGAAGTGCATCGAGTAAGGTCGTCCAAGGTGCAATTTCAAGTCTGATTTCAGCGCCGTTGACTATCATCCCGACGGAAATTCTTCCGGGTACCGGGACCGGATTCCTGCTTCGTCGCTCCGTACTTGTTCGAGCCATCTTGAACCTCCCGGAGCCTGCAACGAAGTTTGTCCGCCGAGGTTCCATCCCAGCGTGATGCATTTTTGAGCTCGGCGCCATCAGCCGCATAGCGTTGTCGTACCAAGCAAATATCGCGTTTTGCGCGAGCCGTTTCGTTTTTGCGACAAAAGCGGGCATGCCAGCCTCTCTGCGTTCCCGGGCTTCGCAATGGCCTCATCGAGCCAAAAATCCCGGCCGGGTCCGGTTGTCATCTACCCGGCTGCACCACGTCACGTTGACCTTGGCTCAAGATCTTCGGGAGCTCGGAGCGAGCCTCCGCGCGGGACGTAAGGTCTGTGTGATTCAATAAAGTGATTATTTGAGGGTCTGGCCGATGTATCGGGTACGCGAGGTCGACGGGCATGACGAAGAAATCGCAGATACGCTTACTGACCTTCACCGTCTGACATTCTTTGACGGCGCCTCCATTCCGGAATTCGATCGGGGGCATTGGTGGTTGGCGTATCGCGAAGGGATACCGGTCGCTTTTGCCGGAGTCGTTCCGTCAACGCACGTATCCAACGCGGGATATTTCTGCCGCGTCGGCGTCCTGGAGAAGCACTGTGGTAACCGCCTTCAATTGCGCCTGATGCGCGCGCTGGAGTTGCGTGCGAGACACAATGGGTGGAGCTACATTGTTTCGGATACCACCGACAATCTTGCCTCCGCGAACAACTTTATCCGGGCCGGCTATCGGCTGTACCAGCCACAATATCCATGGGCCTGGCCGAACACGCTGTATTGGTGCAAGCCGATCAGGTGATGCAGCCAGGGGCGCAATTTGCGCATGCGCTCAAGCTATTGCCGACGTTGCTCTTCTGGAAATAGACATTAAAGTCGCGTCGCGCCATCTTTGGCGCCAAGCGATACCAGAAGGGAAGAAACGGATCATGACTGCCAGGCCGCAACTACCAGATCGTACGCCGCGAGCAAAGGGCGTGCCGACTGCCCTCGACGGTCTGCTGGTTGTGGATTTCACCCGGGTCGTCGCCGGTCCTGCCTGCACGCAAACCTTGGCCGATTTCGGCGCCGAGGTCATCAAGATCGAGAATCCGGACGGCGGCGATGATACGCGCAGCTACGAACACGCCGATCTCGCAGGCGAAAGCGCTGCCTTTATCAGCTTGAATCGCAACAAGCGCGGCATCGCGCTCGATCTCACCAAGCCTGCGGCGCGCGACATAGCGCGGGAACTGATCGCGCGGGCAGACGTGGTAGTGGAAAACTTCTCCGCCGGCGTGATGAAGAAATATGACCTCGACTATGCGTCAGTCGTCTCATCCAATCCCCGCCTGGTCTATTGCTCGATCTCGGCCTACGGCCGCCAGGGGCCGTTTGCGTCCCGTCCCGGCTTTGATCCGATCACGCAGGCCGAAAGCGGATTCATGTCGCTAAACGGCTTTCCTGACGGGCCGCCGGTGCGGACCGGACCTCCTGTGATCGACATGGCGACCGGAATGTCGGCCTGCAACGCGATCCTGCTGGCGCTTTTCGCGCGCGATCGGCTCGGCTGCGGTCAGCATGTCGAGGTGGCGCTGTTCGACATCGCGCTGGCGCTGACCGGATTCTACGGCATGACCTATTTGATGACGGGCGTGAATCAGAGCCGTTTCGGCAATTCGCCGAATGGGTCTCCCTCAGTCGGCGTCTACGAGGCTGTGGACGGGCCGTTCTATATCGCGTGCGCCAATGACCGCTTGTACAGGCGGTTGGTGGTCGAGGTACTCGGCCGGCCTGACCTCGCCAGCGGCCCTGAATTCGCCGATCGGCGCAAACGATCCGCCAACAAGGACAAACTGCGCGCCATTTTGGCCGGGATTTTTGCTCAGGATATTCGCGAAAACTGGATGGCGAAGATGAAGACCGCGAATGTACCGGTCGGCTATCTTCGGACCGTTGAGGAAGCTTTCAACTCGTCGGAAGTGCGCGCGCGCCATCGCATCAGCCAAATCCGGCACCCCGCGGCTGGCTTGGTTCCCAATATTGAATCGCCGCTCAGCCTTGGCCTGACGCCGGTCGCTGACCCAGTCGCTGCACCCTTGCTGGGCGAGCATACAAAGGAAGTTTTGCGCAAGACGCTTGGCTATGACGATGCTCGCATCGCAGCGTTTGCCGAGGCGGGAGCTTTTGGACGACACCAAGCAGTAGTTGATTTCGCTGGGGACACGCGATGATGGTTTGAGCGCCTGAACCGTGCCCCCAGGCGCTGACTAGCCTGTAAACATTCTCGAGATGGTGAGACCCGCCCGGTGGCCTTATGGCCGCCGGGCTTTTTTTGTTTTTGGTGATGTCGTCTAGCCGCGCCGTCTGGCTCTTACCAGCGGGTCGGGCCCGTAAGAGTTCGAACCCGCGGTACCTGGCAGGCAGCCGATTTCAACAAACCCCCAGATCGTGAGCGCAAAACCTGCGAGTGCCAAAACATAGTGAAGTAGCGTGCCTGGGGTTCCTGAAAACCATGCATTTTTCGCCAATTGGCCGAACACGCCTGGCACCAGGTAGAACACCGCGAGCCACCATGCGCTCTTGTCGCGATCATGCAACCGCTCGGTGGTGATGGAGAACCCCCAGAGCAGCCACGGGACAAAGACGAGGACGACCATGATGATGAAGAGCGGCGCAGCGATGCCGGCGGCGGTGGACAAGATCACGCCGGCCAACAACCCTGCGACGCCAAAGAGAACAACCGAGCGCCAGTATTTGGCGCGATTGATGCGTCCGCTGGCGCCGAAAAGGAATTCGAATAGGTCTTCCATGGCACTCCTGCATGAGAAACGGACCGGGGGAGACCGGCAGACGGAAATGGGTCGCGCTGGAACGAATATGGGTTCAAGGCAGGCTCTCCACGATCGGCAGCCCGTGGCGAGCTGCGCGTCCTGTCAAGCCGTCATCTTTTAGCTTAAGCTCTAGCCGAATAGTTGCCTGCCATGCTTTGATATGGGCGGCTGAGGCCTGAATATAAACCGTGCAGAACGCGGTTAGCGGCTGATACCGCCGGCCTGAGAAGGCAAGAAGGGGAGGATAGGCCATTGCAAAAGCCCGGCCGCACGCTGCTGGCCAAAATCTGGGACCAGCACGTCATCGCGCCTATCGGTGGTGATACCGATCTCCTCCACGTCGATCGTCATTTGCTGCACGATCTCGGCGGCTCACGTGGCTTGCTCGACCTCAAGAGCCGCAACCTTTCGGTGCATAATCCGGAATTGACGTTCGCAACGCCGGATCACGCCATTTCGACGGCGCGCGGGCGGGCCGGTACGAGCAAGGTCGGGCAGGAACTGTTGGCGGGTCTGAGGACCGAAACCTCCGCCAACGGCATCGCGATGTTCGATATTGACGAGCCCGGCCAGGGCATCGTCCATGTTGTCGGACCCGAACTCGGCCTCAGCCTCCCCGGATGTCTGATCGTATGCGGGGACAGCCATACCTGCACGCATGGCGGGCTGGGCGCACTGGCCTTCGGGATCGGATCGAGCGAACTAACCCACGTGCTGGCAACGCAGGCCATCATTCAGCGCAGGCCCAAAACGATGCGCGTGAAGTTTGAGGGCAAACTCCGGTTCGGTGTGACCGCAAAGGACCTCATCCTGGCGCTGATCGGCCACGTCGGAGCTGCTGGAGGCACGGGCTACGCCGTCGAATATGCCGGGAGTGCCATACGCGACCTGCCGATCGAGGGACGGCTCACGATCTGCAATCTTTCGATCGAGCTTGGCGCCAAAATGGGCCTGATCGCTCCGGACGAGAAGACCTATGACTACATCCGCGGCCGCGCCTATGCCCCGCAGGGCGAGATGTGGGAGCGCGCTGTCGCGGCGTGGCGCCAACTTCCGAGCGATGCCGACGCCGTGTTCGACCGGGAAGTCGTCATCGATGTCGAGCAGGTCATTCCGCAGGTGACCTGGGGCATCAGCCCTGAACACGTTATCGGCGTCGATGGTCATGTCCCCGATCCACAGGTAATTGCCGATCCCGCGCGCCGCGCTGCGATCGAGACTGCGCTCGACTATATGGGTCTCAAGCCCGGCGCGCTGATTGCCGGGACGCCCGTCGAGTGGGTTTTCATCGGGTCGTGCACCAACAGCCGCCTGAGTGACTTGCGTGCCGCAGCCGAGGTTGTGCGGGGCCGCAAGGTCGCACCCGGGGTGCGCGCCTGGGTCGTGCCGGGTTCGGAGACGGTCTAGCGGGATGCCATTGCCGAAGGACTCGACAAGCTTTTCACCGAGGCTGGCTTCGAATGGCGCGAGCCCGGCTGCTCGATGTGTCTTGCCGCCAATGGTGAAACCGTAAGCCCCGGACAGCGCTCGGTTTCGACGTCGAACCGCAATTTCATCGGCCGGCAGGGACCGCGCGCCCGCACCCATCTGGCAAGCCCGGCCACCGCTGCGGCTGCGGCGATATCAGGCGCCATTGCCGACGTGCGGACTATGGAGCCGTAGATGCCAAAACCCTTCGCCAAGCTGACGGCGATTGCCGCGCCGATCATGCGCACCAATATCGACACAGACGTCATCATCCGCATCGATCGTATCATCGGAAACTCCGTTCGCGGCACTCTTGGGAAATGGGCGTTCGGCGCATTGCGCTATCTGCCGGACGGTTCGGAAAACCCGGAATTCATCCTGAACCGCGAGCCGTACCGGCAGGCGGAAATCCTCGTGACGGGGCCGAATTTTGGCTGTGGCTCCTCCCGCGAGGCCGCGGTGTGGTCGCTGCAGGAGATGGGGATCCGCGCCGTCATCGGGTCGGGCTTCGGTGATATTTTTTTCGCCAACTGCTTTCAGAATGGCATCCTCCCCATCGTAATCGACAAGGAAATTGTCGATGGCCTTGCCGCGGAGATTGAGGTCACACAGGGAGCCGGATGCATCGGCATCGATCTGCAGGAACAGACGATCACATCACCCTCGGGGAAACGACATAGTTTTGAGATTGATCCGCGCCAGCGCGTCGGACTGCTTGAAGGTCTCGATGAAGTCGCACTGACAATGCAGCGCGACGACGAAATCCGCGCCTTTCAGGCAGCCGACCGCGTAGCGCGGCCGTGGATACATTTCGCTAGGAAATCGGCATGAACAGTCTGTCCAACATGATCAAGGTGGCCGTGGTCGGCGGCGAGGGCATCGGCCCGGAAGTGACGGCGCAGGCGCATCGGATTCTCAACTGGTTCGCCGTAAAGCGAAACGTGCCGGTGGTGCTTCGCGAAGCGCAATACGGCCTCATCCCCTATCTTGCGACCGGCAAGGTGTTGCCAGAGGACACCGCGGAAGCGATGGACGCAGCCGACGCCATTCTTTGGGGCGCGACGGGCGGTCCGGAGACGAAAGAGGTCCCCCCCGCAGCGCGCAAGGCGGGAGGCCTGCTGTCAATGCGCAGCAAATACGATCTTTACGCCAACCTGAGGCCTGTTCGGGCTAATCCGGTTTTGGCCGAGTCGGCGCCGCTCAAGGCTCGTGTGCTCAGGGATGTCGACTTCGTCATCATTCGGGAGCTAACCAGTGGCATTTATTTCGGAGAGCCCCGCGGCATCGAAACGCTCGCCGACGGGCAGCGTCGCGGCTTCAACACTGAGCAGTACACTACCAATCAGATCCGACGCGTGGCACGGGCCGCTTTCGAGTTGGCGCGGACGCGAAAAGGAAGAGTCTGTTCCGTAGACAAAGCGAATGTTTTGGAGACCAACGTGTTGTGGCGCGAGGAAGTCATTCGGCTGCACGTCGCGGAATTCTCCGATGTTGAACTCAGCCATCTCTATGTCGACAACGCCGCGATGCAGATCGTCCGGGAGCCGGCACAGTTCGATGTGATGGTGACCGGCAACATCTTCGGCGACATTCTCTCCGATTGCGCGGCGATGGCATCGGGTTCGCTCGGCATGCTGCCATCGGCATCGCTTGGTCCAGTCGATAAGTTCGGCCGTCGCAAAGCGCTCTACGAACCGGTCCATGGCAGTGCGCCCGACATCGCGGGCAAGGGCATTGCCAATCCGCTCGGTTCCATTCTCAGCGTCGCCATGATGCTGCGCATGTCGCTCAACCGGCCCGATGATGCAATCTTGCTCGAACAGGCCGTGGATGCCGCCTTGGCAGCAGGTGCGCGAACGGCTGACATTGCCGAACCGGGAGCAACAAAAATCTCGACCCAGGAAATGGGCGATGCGGTGCTGAACGCGCTTGAGAAGGTCGCCGGCAAGGAGAGGGAGCACGCGTGATGACAACACACTTCACGAGACGCTCGGCGCTAACGATCATCGCTAGCGGCGGCGCCGCTCTCACAGCCGGTCGGGCTTGGGCCGAAGACAAGAGCGGCCGCGTGATCTATCCGGTGGCGGTGCCCGTTTATCAGACCCAGTTTGTGGCCGACAGAATTGGATACTTCAAGGAAGCCGGCCTCGACTGCAAACTGATTCAGGGCGGCAGCGGCGTCAAAACGCGCGAGATCATCGCCTCTTCACAAGGCGACATCGGTATCGGCGACATCACCCATCCGATGCAATTGAGCAATCACGGTCGCAACGGACGGGTGCTGATGCCTGTCGATACAAGAAGCAGTTCGGTGATGTTCATCATCCGCAAGGACCTGAAGGACCAAGGCATCACGACGCTGGAAGCGTTAACAGCATGGAAACGGCCTGACGGGCGCAAGCCGATCGTCTCGGTGTCGTCGCTCGGAGGCGCCAACCACGTCTGGGCGTCCTACTACATGGAAACGATGGGGCTCGACGATAAGGTCACCTGGATCGGCACAGGCAATGTCGACACCATGCTGGGCTCGCTGAAGACCAAGCAGGTCGACGTGCTCGTGAGTTCGTTGTCGTTGCTGAATGAATCGGTGGAGCAGGGCTGGGGAGCCCTCTTGTTCGATGGCACCGACGAAGCGATCTGGGACAAATATATTGGCGGCAAGGTCCCGGTCACGTCGCATTTCACCCTACAGTCGACGATCGACAAGGATCCGCCCAAGATGCAAGCGTTTGTCACGGCCCTGTGGCGGGCCACCCAGTGGATCAAGGCGCATTCACCGGACGAAATCTACGGAGCCATCGAACCCTACGTCGGCAGCACGTCGCGCAGCGCCAACATCCTTGAAATCACCGTGCTTCAAAAAGTCGTCGACTATGACGCTTCAATTGATGCGGCAGGCTGGGCACGAGGCGAAAAGGTCTGGTTCCGGGAAATGACCGGCATCAAGCCGCTTACGATAGCCGAAGTCGTCAGCCCCAGCTTCATCGAAGTGGCGCGAAAGGCGTATCCGGGTTGAAAGTGCAGGACATGTCCGCGATGACGCTCGATCATTCGCCGGATGTGCAGCGGATCGACGTCAGGGGATTGAGTAAAACGTTCCAGCTTGCGGGCACGGCGATCGAGGCGGTGCGCGATATATCGTTCAACGTCCGGCGCGGCGAATTCGTCGCCTTGCTGGGGCCTACCGGCTCTGGCAAGAGCACCATCCTCAACATGATCGCGACTTTGATAAAGCCCTCCAGCGGCCAGATACTGATCGACGGCACGCCCGTCATTCCCGGCAAAGCGACGCCAAATGTCGGCTACGTGTTTCAGCGTGATACGTTGTTTCCCTGGCGAACGGTCGCCGACAATATCGGCTACGGTTTGCAACTGGCCGGCATTCCCGATGCGGAGCGGAGGCAGCGCATTGCGGCCTGTGTGGCACAAGCAGGCCTCCGGGGCTTCGAACAGGCTTACCCATCGGCCTTGTCGGGCGGAATGCGCCAGCGCGCGGCGCTGATGCGAACGCTGGTTGTCGAGCCGCAAATCTTGCTGATGGACGAGCCGTTCGGCGCGCTCGATACCCATACCAAGATCGACATGCACGACGTTCTGCTGCGGATCTGGGAACGCGAGCAGCAAACAGTTTTGTTCGTGACGCATGACCTTGGCGAGGCCTTGACACTGGCCGATCGCATCATCCTGTTTTCCGCGCGGCCCGGTCAGATCAAGGATATGTTCGAGGTGGACTTTGCGCGGCCGCGCGATGCGGTGAAGGTTCGCGAGACGCCGCGCTACGCCAAGCTGTTTCAGCATATCTGGCACTCTCTCGGGGAAGAGTTCGTCAAAGGCCGCAGCCCATGAGAACCCGTCGACCCGTCAGCACCATGGTCTGGCAGGCACTCATCTGCGTCGCGGGGCTTTCGATCTGGCAATGGGGATATGATCTGCACGCCCGCGTCCCTTGGCTCGTGCCGGATCTGCTCGATCCATATTTCGTGTCAAAACCTTCCGAGATATTCGAGCACTTTCTCGTCCTGAGCTGCTTCAAGTCCAAGCTGGGTCTGTTCAACGGCTGGTTCAACGGCGATTTCGCCAAGTGTATGGCGCGCAATGAAAACAACTTATGGATCGCTACCGCCATCACGCTCAAGAATACCTTCTTCGGCTTCGTGACCGGTGTCTCCAGCGGCTTTGCGGCCGGTTTAATTCTCGGGCGCTCGGATCGGCTCAGCGCCATTTTCCAGCCCTTCATCACGGCTGTGAACTCCATTCCAAGGATCGCGCTGGCGCCGATCATCGTATCGGCGTTCGGGATCGGCGACACCTCGAAAGTCGTGACGTCGTGGATCGTGGTCGTGTTCCTGGTGTTCTTCAACACGTTCGAGGGCGCGCGCTCGATCGACGAGGGCTTTGTCAATGTCGCGCGCCTGCTTGGCGCCAGCGAATGGCAGATCACCCGCACGGTGGTGATTCCCTCGACGATGGCCTGGGTATTCGCCTCGCTTTCACCGGCGATTTCCTTTGCGTTGATAGGCGTCATCGTCGGCGAATTTATCGGCGCGGAACGGGGAATTGGCCGCCTGATTATCGAGTCGGAGGCGCGGGCAGAAGCTTCCGGGATGATGGTAGCGGTGATCGTGCTGATGCTGGTTGGTGTGGCGCTCTCGGCCATGATCTGGCGACTGCAGGCCTATCTGTTGCGCTGGCAGCAGCACAATATGGTAGAGTAGGCGCGGCTGATCTCGCAAAAGGTGTCCCGATGAGCATACAAATCTACGGATTTTGGCGGTCGATTGCTTCGTTTCGTGTACGGGTTGCTCTCCGGCTCAAGGGCCTGCCATTCGAGGAAACCCCGATCGACATTCTTTCCGGCGAGCAATTCGAGGCGGGTTATGAGGCCGTTAACGCCGAGCGCGTGGTGCCGACGTTTATTCACGACGGCCATTCCGTGTTTCAGTCGCTGGCGATCATCGAATATCTCGAGGACATCCAGCCCAAACCGCGGCTGATACCGCAAGATCCAAAGGAGCGAGCCTACGCGCGTTCGCTGGCGTTGATGACGATCGCCGATTCGCATCCCCTGCTGGTGCCCCGCGTCCGCAATCATCTCGCCAAAACATTTGGCGCCGACGCCAAGGCGATCGAGGACTGGGGCAAACATTGGACGACCGAGGGCCTTGCGACCTATGAGCGATTGCTTGCACGCCGTGCGCCGGCGCCCTTTGCGCTGGGCGTCGAGCCGGGTCTCGCGGACATCTGTATCGCCGGCCAGGTCGTCGGCGCGCATTATCTCAAGCTGGACCTCAACGCCTTTCCAATCGTATCGCGCCTCGCGGACCGCTGCTTCGAGATGCCGGCGTTCGCGACGTCTCATCCGTTCGAGCAGCCGGGATTTAAGACAGCAGCCCCGCACTAATGTTAGACATCGAGGCCGAGCACCCTCGCGGCATTTCCGCCGGCGATCTGGGCCAGCGTCGTCTCGTCCATCCCGCGCACCCCCGCGATGTGTCCGATTGGATTATATTCAGCCATGTCGAACGGGTAGTCGGTGCCCATCACGATACGGTCAGGGCCGAAGACATCGATCAGATACGCCAGCTGGTGATAGGAAAAAACCACGGTGTCGAGAAAGACCTGCCGCAGATAGGTCGTTGGCGGCAACGGCAACTCGCCATGAGAATCCTTCCGGGCTCCCCAGGCGTGATCGATCCGCCCCGAATAGCCGGGAAGATATCCGCCACCGTGCACAGCCATCAACTTCAGATC
>JAQGKJ010000789.1 GCA_028290165.1 Bradyrhizobium sp.
CGCTGACGCGGCTGATCGACCGGCTCTGCGACAATGGCTGGATCGAACGCCGCGGCGACGAGACCGACCGCCGCGTCAACCGGCTTTATCTGCGCAAGGCGGCGCGACCGCTGCTCGGCAAACTGAGCGGGCTGCGCTCCGAGCTGACGGCGACCGCGCTCGAAGGCATCAATCCCGCCGACGCCCACCGCCTGCTCGACCAACTGGAAGCCATCAAGGAAAACGTGCGCAACGCCATACAAAATGCGCCAGGGGAACCGCCGAGGAAAGAACAGCGTTATGGCTGATCCGATATTGAAATTTCCGCCCGAGCAGAAGGGCAATCCGCCGGCAAAACCGCGGATCAAGATCGCTGCGGAACCGCGCCGCCGGTTGATGGCGGGTATGCGGCGTTACCGCCGCCTGCTGCTATTGGTGGTGTTGCCGCTGATCGCGCTGCTCGGCGGGATAACGTTTTATCTCAACGGCGGCCGCTATGTGACCACCGATGACGCCTATGTCGGCGCGCCGAAAGTCCTGATCACGCCCGACATTTCCGGCAAGATCATCAGCGTCGCAGTCAAGGAAGGCCAGCAGGTCTCAACCGGCGACATCCTGTTCCAGATCGATCCGGTGCCGTTCCGACTCGCGCTGGCGCAGGCGCGCGCCAAGCTGGATGATGCCAAGACCAGCCACGACAACCTCGTCGCCAACGTCAAGCTCTATGGGCAGACGATCGATCTCGTCAACGCCGGCATCGCGCTGAAACAGCGCGACGTCGATCGCAAATCCTCGCTGGTGAAGAGCAATTTCGGCTCGCAGCTCGATATGGACAACAGCGCCACCGCGCTGGTCACCGCGCAGGCCCAGTTGCAGCTGGTCAAGCAGCAAAGCTCGACCGCCCTCAACCAGCTGCTCGGCAACCCCGAGCTGCCGCTCGAGCAGTTTCCGGCTTACATGCAGGCCAAGGCCGTGCTCGACGACGCCCAGCGCAATCTCGATCTGACCACCGTGCGCGCGCCGATGAACGGCATCGCCACCCAGGTCGAGCAGATTCAACTCGGCCGTTTTGTCATGGCAGGCAGCCCGGTGTTTTCGGTCATCGACACCTCCAATCCCTGGGTCGATGCCAATCCAAAGGAATCGGATTTCACCTACGTCGCGGTCGGGCAGCCCGTCACCGTCGATGTCGACGCCTTCCCGGATCACGTGTTCAAGGGCACTGTCGGGTCGCTGAGCCCCGGCACCGGCGCGCAGTTCGCGATCCTGCCGCCGCAGAACGCCACCGGCAACTTCGTCAAGGTGGTGCAGCGCGTACCGGTGCGGATCTATTTCTACAGCAACGACAAATTTGTCCTCAAACTTAAGGCCGGCATGAGCGCCTATACCACGATCGACACCGGCCATCGCCGTTCGCTCGCCACCTTGCTCGGCTTCTCGCCGGCGGTGGCGGCGAAAGAGGACTAGACGCCATGAGCACGGCCGCAGCGGCGCCCATTGCCGTTCCCGGCCTGCGCCGGAACATGGTGACAATCTGCGCCATGACCGCAACCATCATGCAGGCGCTGGACACCACCATCGCCAATGTCGCGCTGCCCTATATGCAGGGCACGCTGTCGGCGTCGCAAGACCAGATCAACTGGGTGCTGACGTCCTACATCGTCGCGGCGGCGATCATGACCGCACCGGTGGGCTGGATCGCCAACCGGTTCGGGCGCAAGCGGATTTTCATCCTGTGTTCCGGCGGCTTTACGATCGCATCGGTGCTCTGCGGGCTCGCGCAGGACATCAACCAGATGGTACTGTTTCGCTTACTTCAGGGCATGTTCGGCGCGGCGCTGGTGCCGCTGTCGCAGGCGGTGATGCTCGACTCCTATGCGCTGCACGAGCGCGCCAAGGCGATGTCGATCTGGGGCATGGGCGTGATGATGGGTCCGATCATGGGACCGTCGCTGGGCGCCTGGCTGACCGAGACCTATTCCTGGCACTGGGTGTTCTTCGTCAATTTGCCGTTCGGCATCTTCACCGTGCTCGGCCTCCTGGTCTTCATGGACGAGACCAAAAAGAATCGCGAGCTGCGCTTCGACTGGTTCGGATTCGCAGCCCTCGCAATCGGCATCGGCGCGTTGCAGATCGCGCTCGACCGCGGCGAACAGCTCGGCTGGATGGAATCCAATGAAATCATCGCCGAGTTCATCATCTCAATTGTCGGCTTCTATTATTTCTTCGCCCATTCGTTCACGACCCCCGCGCCCTTCATCCAGTTTGCAATCTTCAGGGACAGGAATTTCGTCTCCGGCTGCGTGTTCATGGCGGTGATGGGCCTAGTGCTGTTCTCGACCATGGCGGTGTCCTCGCCGTTCCTGCAGAACGTGATCGGCTATCCCATCATCACCGCCGGCCTGCTGCTGGCGACGCGCGGCTGCGGCACGTTCGTCGCCATGATGCTGGTCGGGCGATTGATGCGATATATCGAGGCGCGCACGCTGATCATTTCCGGCCTCAGCCTGACCTGCCTTTCGCTGTTCTACATGACCAGCTGGACCGATCAGACCGGCGTGCCGGAGATCGTCGTCGTCAGTATCGCGCAAGGCTTTGGGTTCGGCCTCGTATTCGTGCCGCTGAGCACGGTGGCGTTCCTCACGCTGCCCAACCATCTGCGCACCGACGGCACCTCGATGCTGACGCTGATGCGCAACGTCGCCTCTTCGGTCGGCATTTCCATCGTGATCGCAGAACTGACAGAGGGATCGCGGCGAGTCTACGCAGTGCTGTCGCAGCACATCAACCCATTTAACCATGCGATCCAGATGCCCGATGTGCGCGGCATGATCGACCTGACGACCGACGCCGGGCGCGCCATGGCGGATGTGATGGTATCGCTGCAGGCCCAAATCATCGCCTTCTCACAGGACTACCAGATGGTGATGATCTTCACGATGTGCGCGATTCCCCTGGCGATCATGATCGGCTCGACCAAGGCCTCGCTACGCGAGCAGCAGGCGGCACCGGAGCACGCGGTGATCGAGTAGGGTGTTCGATCGCAGCTCTCTCCGCGTCATCGCCGGGCTTGTCCCGGCCATCCACGTCTCTCTTTCTGGGACTGAAGAACGTGGATGCCCGGGACAAGCCGGGCATGACGAAGAAACACCATCAAATATCGAAAAACACCGTTTCGTTGTCGCCCTGCAGGCGGATGTCGAAACGATAGACGGCGTTGCCGTTGCCCGACTGGCGCACCGCGATCAGCGTGTTGCGTCGATCGGCCGGCACCAGCGCCAGCACGGGATCGGCGGCGTTGGCCGCCTCGCTGTCGAGATAGATCCGCGAATAAAGATGCATCAGCATGCCGCGCGCGAAGATCGCGAGCAGGATATGCGGCGCCTGCGGCTTGCCGTCGGGATCGGGCACCGCGCCAGGCTTGATGGTGTCGAACGCATAATCGCCGTTGCCGTCGGTGCCGCAGCGCCCAAAGCCCCGGAACGCTGCATTCGGCAAGCCGCGCTTGTCTTTCGGATCGGCGAAGCGGCCTTGCGCATCGGCCTGCCAGATCTCCAGCATGGCATCCGGGACCGGCTGTCCGTCGCCGTCGAACACCCGCCCCTCGATCCTGATGCGGTCACCCGTTGCGTCCGCGGTGACGAGGTTATTGTTGAAGGCGTCGTTCCAGTCGTATTTTCCGTCAGGCGTCAGCCCGTACTTGAAGAACGGACCGACCGTCTGCGATGGGGTGATCCCCTGCACTTTAGTTCGCTGCACTATTTTGTCTCCGTCGGCGTGGCACCGCTACCGCGCAGTACGATGTTGAAGCGATAGCACAGCGCCCATTCCGGCTGGGTGTTTTCCATGTCGAAGGAGGAAACCATCCGCAGCCGCGCCTTCTCATCGGGCACCGAATTGAAGATCGGATCGAACGCAAACAAGGGATCGCCGGGAAAATACATCTGCGTCACCAGCCGCGACACGAAGGCGTGGCCGAACACCGAGAAATGGATATGGGCCGGCCGCCAGGCGTTGTGATGGTTGCCCCAGGGATAGGCGCCGGGCTTGACCGTGACGAACCTGTAATAGCCTTCCGCATTCGACTGCGCGCGGCCGGCGCCGGTGAAATTCGGATCGAGCGGCGCCGGATGCTGGTCGACCACGTGGATATAGCGGCCGCAGGCGTTGGCCTGCCAGATCTCGACCAGCGTATTCGGCACGCCGCGGCCATCTTCATCCAGCACGTGGCCGTGCACGATGATGCGCTCGCCGAGCGGCTCGCCTTTGTGCTGGGTGGTGAGATCGCTGTCGTTCTCGCGCACCGTCTCGTGGCCGTAGACCGGCCCGGTCAGTTCCGTCAGCGTGTGGCGCATCATGATCAGCGGCTTTTGCGGCGCGCGTTTCACCGAGCTCTTGTACGCCGGCGTCAGATGCGCCGGATGCACCGCGTTACTTTCGATGGGATAGGCGAGTGTCATGGTTAATTCCTCCATACCTTTCCGTCATTGCGAGGAGCACTTGCGACGAAGCAATCCAGTTATCGGCGCCATGGATTGCTTCGCGGAGTTTATCATCGGGCGCGCAGTCGCGCGACCCGGTGGCTCGCAATGACGGCCTGCCGGCCGTCAGTTCAGCTTCTCGATCGCCATCGCGACGCCCTGGCCGACGCCGACGCACATCGTGGCCAGCGCACGTCTTCCCCCGCGCTTCTCCATGCCGTGCACCGCGGTCATTGCCAACCGCGCGCCGCTCATCCCAAGGGGATGACCGAGCGCGATGGCGCCGCCGTGCGGGTTGACGAAATCGGCATCCTCCTTGACGCCGAGCTGGCGCAGGCAGGCAATGCCCTGGCTGGCGAAGGCTTCATTGAGTTCGATCAAATCGAAATCGCTGATCTTCAACCCCAA
>JAQGKJ010000816.1 GCA_028290165.1 Bradyrhizobium sp.
AACGGCGGGCATGTCCGCGGTTCATTCGTCGGAGTTACTCTTTTGTGTCACGGATTGAAACACCTATTGAGGCGTCAGAACGCAGCCGAAACAGCGAAGAAGTCATTTGTTTTCAGGCTTTGAGTGCTGGCGCGCTCGGAGAGATTCGAACTCCCGACCCTCGGATTCGAAGTCCGATGCTCTATCCAGCTGAGCTACGAGCGCATCTGTCTTTTTCAGTGGGTTGGCCGGGTACCCAATTTCTTGGGGCACTAACCAGGCACTGACAATGACGGCCAAAACAATTTTGGTGGGGTTCGGATACCAGACTTGCCCGGCGGGGGCTAGGCGACCTTTCGCAGGTCCTGAAGCTGAAACTCCAGCTCCTCAATCAACTGGGCGAGCCGCTCGGTGGTGAGAGGGTCTGTGGGCTCCAACGCCAGCCTGCGGGCCTGGGCGAGCTTCCGGTTGAGTTCTTCGCGGTATCTGCGGTTCATCGTGGTGCTCCTGCCCAGTAGACGGCGGGGTTCTCTAAAATGTTCGAACAGGTCTTTACATTTCGTTAATTCTGTCCGTTTGGCTGTGATGTTGGACACAAACCAGGAGTCTTTGGGTGCTTCTTGGGGTGCTTTTGGGGTGCTCTCAGGCGGGCGCGCTAATGCTACGGCTTGCCAATATGTTCTATTTTCGTTCTATTTGGCGCTCACGAGGATGCGCATGGCCCCCGTCTTGGCCGGGCTTCGTCCCCCAGCCCGAAATATCACCCGAACACCGCGTCCGGCAGCCACAGGGTCAGGATCGGCACGTAGGTGATGATGCCGAGCACGATCAGGAGCAGGATCAGAAACGGCAGGATGCCGCGGATCCTCGAGGAAGCAGCCGAGCAGCAGCAATAGTCCATTGATGATCAGCAGGAACTGACCGTGGCCGACCACGAAGGTAACGAGCTGATTGGGAATCCCCGACTCGGTCATCCAGTGGCCGAACGCGAGCGCGGTCGCCACGATCAGCATGATGGTGCCGGCGGAGCGGATGCCGTCGGTGATCACCTTCAGCGTCTGAGTCCAATGAAAGCCGCGATAGAAGATCAGGGACACCAACAGCGCCACGGCCGCCGACAGCGCGGCGGCCTCGGTGACGGTGACGACGCCGCCATAGATCCCGACCGTCACCACCAGCGGCACCGCCAGCGCCGGCACCGCGCGTGCCGTGACCCGCAATCTGTCGGCCATCGGCAACGCGGGCTCGACCGGGAAATTGCGCCGCCGGGCGTCGTACAGGACCCACAGCGCGAACACCAAGGCCTGCAGCAGGCCGGGCAGTACGCCGGCGAGGAACAGCCGCGGCACCGATTGCTCCGCGACGATGCCATAAAGAATGAGCGCGAGACTCGGCGGCACCACGATGCCGATGGTGCCGGAGGCGCCGACCACGCCTAACGCGAACGAGCGGGGATAGCCGCGCTCGATCATCGCGGGAACCAGGATGGTGCCCATCGCCAGTGCGGTTGCGACGCTGGAGCCGCAGATCGCCGCGAACAGCGTGCATGCCACCACGGTGACGAGACCGAGCGAACCCCGGATGCCGCCGAGCCATGCGGTTGCGACATCTACAAGCGCTTTGGCAACGCCGCCCGAGCGCATGAAGGCGGCGGCCATCACGAACAGCGGCAGCGCCATCAGGGTGGTCGAGTTGAGCTTGTTGATCACCATCTGCGCCGCGCCGATCAGCGGCTGGCCGGTGGCGATGTAGAGAATGCCCGCGCACATCCCGAGCACGAGGAAGATCGGCATTCCCGCGGCGAGCAGCCCGAAGAACAACAGCAGGAACAGGAGTGTCAGCATGTGGGGACCGGCGATCCCCTCTAGCGGTCGGGAAGCGGGGAGGGCAGTCCGCCCGGCATCTCATCGTGATGCGACTGTCCGACCGTCATCGTCCCGGGGTCGAAATACAGCGTGAAGCGGACCAGGCGCATGATGTAGCGCACCAGCATCAGCGCGCTTCCCACCGGCAGCGCCAGATAATAGATCCACATCGGAAACTGCAGATCGGTCGAGCTCGTTTCATCGATCAATAGCGAGGTGTCGACGATCTCCCAGCCATACCAGACCAGCGCGCCGCAGAACACGACCGCGACAAGGCAATTGAAGATCTCGATCACGCGCAGATATTGCGGCGGCAACAGGCGCAGCACCAGATCGGGCCGGACATGGCCGTCGCGGCGCACGAGCTGGCTGGAGACGATCATGATAGCCCAGATGATGAGATAGACGATGACCTCTTCGGCGTAGCTGATGGCGCGCGCGGGATCGAAATAGCGACCCGCTACCTGAAGCAGTCCGATCACGAGCGCAATGAGGCCGAGGAGGCCGACCAGCGTCTCCTCGAACAGGTCCCACCAGCGGAGAACGACGGAAGCTTTGGGCCAGGCCACGGCTCTAGCTTCCGCTGCTGGCTTCGGCCATGATCAGCTTCACCATTTCGGGCGAGACCTTGATGTCTTTCGCCACCTGGTCCTGCTCCGCCATCATCTTCTTCCGCTCCGCCGCACTTTCATCCGCCGTCGGATCGGAAAATTTGACGCCATGTTCCTGCAGCGTGGCGCGCGCCCTGGTCTGGGCGGCCACCATGTTGGCGCGGTAGGTCGGGACGTTCTGCGCCCACAGGTCGGTCACCATCTTCTGCTGGTCGGGCGAGAGCTTGTCCCAGAACACCTGGCTCAGCAGCGGAATGTACTCGGCGATCCACTGGTGGTCCTCCAGGGCGAATTTGACGCCGGAATCCCAGAGTTTTGCACTGACGAGGCTTTCATTCGAACTGACGAGGCCGTCGAAGGTGCCTTGCGACAGCGCTAACGGCACGTTGGGCCACGCCGTGGTGTTGGGGATCGCCCCGAGGAAGCGGGCGCGCCATGCTTGTCCCGCGCCGCCGGAATTGCGGATCTTCATGCCCTTGAGGTCGGCAAGGCTCGCGATCGGCTTGTTGGCGCTGTACCAGTTCTGGAAACCGAGATCGAGGTAGGGTCCGAGCACGTGCGAGCGCAGCTTCTGCTGGATCTGGGTATTGAGGAATTGGCCGGGCTTGCCGTCGATGATCCGATGGATGAGGTCGATCGGCTGGCCGTAGAGCACCGGAAGCTGGAAACAATCCGCATCGGAGACAATGCCGGTTATGGTCCAGCTGCCGGGCGCGGCCATCTCGACCTGTCCCTGAATCAGCGCCTTGCCGACCTCGAGGTCAGGATAGAGCTGGCCGCTTTCGAAGATCTCGGTCTTGATCTTGCCGCCTGCGGCGGCCTCGACCTTGCCGAGATAATCCTTCATCGAAACGTTGCGCAGATGCGAGGGCGCCGTGTCGAGCGACAGCCGCAGCCGCAGCGGCTCGTCGGCCCGCGCGGAGCGGAGCAATGCAGGCGCCGCAACGAACCCAACCGAGGCGAGGGCAAAACTGCGGCGAGAAAGACGCTGTTGCATCGGATAACCTCCCTGAGCGTTGATTGTGCCAGCTGGTGCGCGCTGCTCAGCCCTTCGGGCGGCTGCGGATCATGAAGGTTTCATAGGAATATTCCGCGACCTGCCACCAGAGATTCCCATCGTCCCGGAAGGCCATCTGCGAATCGTATATCTTCTTGAAGTCGGGGTTGGAGGCGGAGGTCTCGGCATTGACCTCGTTCGATGCCTTCAAACAAGCTTCCATGATCGCCTGGCTGAACGGGCGCAGCTGTGTCCCGTTCGCCACCAGGCGCTTGATTGCTTGCGGATTGCGCGCGTCATATCGCGCCTGGACGTCCATGTTGGCGTAGCCGCAGGCCACCGTCAGCAGCGATTTATAAGCCTTCGGCAAGGCATCCCACTTGTCCGAATTGATGAAGAAGTGCAGCGCCGTGCCGCCCTCCCACCAGCCCGGATAATAGTAGTACTTGGCGATCTTGTAGAAGCCGAGCTTCTCATCGTCGTAGGGTCCGACCCATTCGGTTGCGTCGATGGTGCCCTTTTCCAGCGCGGGGTAGATATCGCCGCCCGCGATCTGCTGCGGAACGGTGCCGAGCTTGGACAAGGTTTTGCCGGCCCATCCGCCGATCCGCATCTTCAGGCCATTGAGGTCGGCGACGCTGTTGATCTCCTTGCGGAACCAGCCGCCCATCTGGGTGCCCGTGTTGCCGCCGGCGATGGCGTATAGTTTGGACTTCTTGCCGAACTCGTTCAGCATGTCCTGGCCGCCGTGATCCTGGAACCAGGCATTCTGCTGGCGCGAATTAGCCCGAACGGAATCGAGCAATAGAGCGCGTAGGTCGGGTCCTTGCCGATGAAGTAATAGGCGGCGGTATGGCACATCTCGACGGTTGAGTTGCTCACCGCGTCGAGCGCCTGCAGCGCGGGAACGATCTCGCCGCCGGCAAAAGCCTGGATCTGAAACTAGTTGTCGGTGGCTTCCGCGACGTATTTCGAAATCGTCTCCGATGCGCTGAACGGAACGTCGAGCGACTTCGGCCAGCTCGTGGTGCAGCGCCACTTCAATTCGGGCATCGACTGCGCGATGGCAGGTGCTGCGACCGCAGTTGACGCGGCCAGCCCGACGCCTGCCGTTTTCAGGAATGCACGACGCTTCATGACGTTTCCCCCTCGGGTTTTATATTTTTTATGCCGCCAATCCCGCGACGCTTTGTGCGGCGCCGATCAGCGATCAATTTTTTGATTTAGGTCGGCATTCCCCGGAAGAAGCCCGGGGATGCGGGTGACGATACCAGACGTTGGGGTTCCCGGGTAGCCAAAGGCCGTCCGCTGGCCCTGGCGCGGCGGTCGCTCATCCCGCGTCGGCGGGCCCCCTCAATTGCAGGGATACCTCCGCCCGTCCGCGCCGACATAGGCCGCAGCACTCTGCGCGCAGGCGGCGGTAGCGGGGCCGTCGTAATAGGCGAAGGTGCCCGGCGTCAGCCCTGGCCCGTAATTGTGCAGGTAGCTGATTTCATAGGGCAACGAATATGGGGGAACGTGGTGGTGGGAGTGGTGATGGTGGGTCCGCGCCTGTGCCAGGCCCGGCGCGATCGCCAGCGCGGCTAGAATGGCGGCGGCAGAGAGAAGGTTTGGCTGGGTCATCGGGATTCTCCTGGTGGCGCGGTGAAAGAACGACATTTTAGGCGAAGTCCGGGTTCCATCCACCGCAAAATGCCCGAAAAAGTGAGGAAAATCCGTCACAGGCCGGGGAATTTTGCGGCGCCGGGATGCTTAACGAAATTCGAACACACTCCGGCCAGAGTCGTGCCGTCTGGTCCGCTTGGCGGGGCCCGGCGTCCCGCGTCCGTCAGTTCTACCCGGTTTCCGGCCGACCCATGCGCATCACGCCCCTTGGCCTCCTTTTGCTCTCGCTTTTCGCCGCGGCGCCGGCGCGGGCCGACCTGCATATTACCCGTGATCACGGCGGTTATGTCGAGGAATACAAGGCCAAGTACCAGCGCATAAGGGACAGGCGCGAGCGCGTCATCATCGACGGCATCTGCAACTCGGCCTGCACGCTGGTGTTCGGCATCGTGCCGATGAACAAGATTTGCGTGACGCCGCGCGCCAGCCTCGGCTTCCACCAGGCCTATTACGACAAGGCCTTCACCTTCGGCCTCAAGGTCACCAGCGCGGAGGGGACCTCAGACCTGATGTCCTATTATCCGGATGCGGTGAAGAACTGGATCCGCCGCAACGGCGGGCTGACCACCGAGATGAAGAAGATCAAGAACGGCGAAGACCTCTGGAAGATCGTCGATCCCTGCCCGGAAGAGTGGTAGGGCGCCCACGGCTGTCATCGCCCCGCTTGGCGGTGGGTATGACGACAAGCTGTCCATGGAGCGTCCCAATTAGCAAGCGCAAATTGGCGTTGCCGCCCGGCACATGATCGGGCACTGAGGGCGGCAATGAATCACGACTTCGAGAATCTTGCCGCGCGCGCGGCGCCGGCGATTTTTGTCGTGCTCTGGAGTACCGGCTTTATCGCTACCAAATACGTCCTGCACAGTGCCGAGCCGCTGACCTATCTCGCGATCCGCATGGCTGTCGTGGTCGGGCTGATGGCGATTATCGTGACGATCGCGCGGCCGCAATGGCCGGATCGTTCAGGGCTTGCCCACAGCGTCGTCGCAGGGATCCTGGTGCATGGATTCTATCTGGGCGGGACCGCGGTCGCGATCGCGCACTCGATCCCGGCCGGGCTCTCGGCGCTGATTCCGGGCCTGCAGCCGATCCTGACCTCGACGATCGCGAACCGCTGGCTCGCCGAGCGCGTCACGCCAGCGCAATGGACCGGGCTATTGCTAGGGCTCGCCGGCGTGGTGCTGATCCTTCACGATCGCCCGATCAGCGGCGAGGCGGGGTGGGGCTGGCTGGCCTCGGGCGTGTCGCTGGTCAGCATCACGTTCGGCACGCTGTACCAGCGGCGCTATTGCGGCCGGATCGACTGGCGGGCCGGCAATCTCGTGCAGTACATCGCGGTCACGATCTTCTTCGCCACGGGTGCCTGGCTGTTCGAAGACAATGCGGTGCGGTGGACCGGCGAGTTCGTGCTGGCGTTGGCCTGGCTCGCGGTGGTGCTGTCGATCGGATCGATCGGACTGTTGTACTGGCTGATACGCCGCTCGGCGGCGACCTCGGTGGCAAGCCTGTTCTATCTGGTGCCGGCAGTCACCGCGGTCATGGCCTATGCTCTGTTCGGCGAGCGGCTCGATACGGTGGCGATATCGGGCATGGTTGCCTGCGCCGCCGCGGTGTTTCTGGTCAACCGGCGCGGTTAGCTGCAGCAGGTCTAGATCGCAAGGCAAGCCTAAGGGAAAGACAAAAGCCTCCGGAGTTGATCCGGAGGCTTTGCGCGGGAAGCGCTCAGCGCTTCGATTTCCTGGCTTTCTTTTTCTTTTTGGCGGCTTTCTTGACGGCCTTCTTGGCGGATTTTTTCACCGACGATTTCTTGGCAGCCTTCTTGGCTTTTTTGGCCTTCTTCGGTGCCGCCTTTTTCGCGGCTTTCTTGGCGGCCTTTTTCTTTTTGACCGCCGGCTTGGCGGCTACTTTTGGCGCCGGAGAGGCGCTCGTCATTGGGTCTGGTGTCGGTGTCGGTGTCGGAATGGGTTGCTCGTCGTCCATCTTGGTCCCCCAGGGTTTGTCGAAACCGTAACGATAGCCGGATTCGCAGAGGTGTAAAGCGGATGACGCGACGCGCTTAATTCGCGCGAACGTTCGCAGAGGTTTTCGGCGCGTGCGATCGCTCCGCGCGAGGGCATTTGCAACTTCACCGGCGCCCGATCCGTACTACCAATGCAGATGCGAAGAAGCGCTGGAGGCCCGCGTGAACCGCCACGGTGTTCTCCATCTGGCGACTTGATCGTCATTATCCTGGGGATCGTTCGCCACTGCGGTGTCGGCGACCGCCGGGCTGCTCGTGGCCGATTGGCTCACACCGAGGGTCTAGACATCCTTGCGAGCCAACGGGTCGCGCGAATGCGCGCCCGATGACCGGCTCCGCGAAGCAATCCAAGACCAACGAAAGACTGGATTGCTTCGCCTCGCTCGCAACCGCGAGCCGTCATTTCGGCTGCGGCACGATCCGGATGTAAGGCTTCGGCGATTTCCAGCCCTGCGGATAGATGGTCTTGGCCTCGTCGTCGGTGACTGAACCGGCGATGATGACGTCCTCGCCCTGTTTCCAGTCGGCGGGGGTTGCCACGCGCTGCTTCGCGGTCATCTGCAGCGAATCGATCGAGCGCAGGATTTCCTGGAAATTGCGGCCCGTCGTCATCGGGTAGACCATCACGAGTTTGATCTTTTTGTCCGGCCCAATCACGAAGACATTGCGGACCGTCTGGTTGTCGGCGGCGGTCCGCGTGGCGGGGTCGCCGGAGGTAGAGGCGGGCAGCATGTCGTACAATTTCGACACCTTGTAATCGGTATCGCCGATCATTGGATAGTTCGGCGCCGCGCCCTGCGTCTCCTTGATGTCCTCGGACCATTTCGAGTGCTTGTCGACGGGATCAACGCTGAGTCCCATCAGCTTGACGCCGCGTCTGTCGAACTCGGGCTTCAGCTTCGCCAGCGCGCCGAGCTCGGTGGTGCAGACCGGGGTGAAATCCTTCGGGTGCGAGAACAGGAGCGCCCAGCCGTTGCCGATCCAGTCATGGAATTTGATTTTGCCCTCGGTGGTTTCAGCCTCGAAATCCGGGGCGACGGTGCCTATTTGGAGAGCCATGTTACGACCTCATGTCATTCAAGTTGCAGGTGAATTTGCCTTTTGCAGTATAGGGGGCGAAAGCTCTTAAGTGAACGGCCCGCAGGAAAAAGGGGAAATCCTTCCCCGGAGGCTGGAACTCCTGGCATCTTCTTTCGATCCGCAGCGCCCCTGCGGCGAAATAACCACAGGGGCCGCAAATGTTCCCACCGCCCCGATATCGCCTTTTATGGCCGCCAACACGCACGGCCCCGGTTGCATCACCCGAACCATGATGGACCTCATAGCGACAAATCGGCAACCATCTAAAAAAGTCGCGATCCAGGTTTCGAATCATTAACCACTCGTTTACGCCCGCACCGACATGCTGGCCCAGAACAAGAAAATGAGAAAAGAAAAGTACCAATGTCTGCCCCTACGCTTAAGTCACTCGAACCGGTCGGCGCGCTCGAACCATCGACGATTTCCTGCCGCGATACCGCCGCACAGGCCCTTGCCGTCGTGCGCGATGGCGTGATCACCGGCGAAGGCCCGACCACCAGGGGCCGGGTGCATTTTTCCCGCGAACTCGATGCCGATGACGCCGCCTGGTGCGCGCGCATCCT
>JAQGKJ010000838.1 GCA_028290165.1 Bradyrhizobium sp.
CGTCAATTCAGCCGCGCCTTTCTGGCCGAAACCGGTCAGACACCGGCAAAAGCTGTCGAACAGCTTCGGCTGGAGGCTGCCAGGATCATGATGGAGGAGGGGCGGCACTCGGGTAACGTCGTCGCAGAAGAAACGGGTTTTGCGGATCGCGAACGCATGCGTCGTGCATTCGTGCGGACCTTCGGCCTCCCTCCGCAAGCCCTTCGCAGAAAAGCTCGATTGGAGGCCACCGGCTGAGCATAGCGAAGAAAGCCACGGCGCTGATCGCCTAGTTGTTAATGCCTTGGTTGCCCTTTCACTGGCGTTGCAGGTCCGACCCGCGCTGACGACCGCGACGCGCTACTCCTTGCGCGTGCGATAATCGCCGAACGCGTTATCGCGCTGGTCGAGTTGCGCCTTGACGCTGCCGCCATCGCGCCGGAACGTCGACATGTAGGCGCGGCTCGCCTCAGTCGTGAACGCCAGCGCCTGAATTTCGGTGCCGGCGCGCATCGCGGCGCGGGCGCCCATGATCTCCATCGCGCGGTGGACCGAACGCTTGTTGAGCTGCTGCAGTTCGACCGGCACTTTTGAGGCGCGTTCGGCGAAATCGAGTGTGCGTTGCTCGATCTCTGCAAGCGGAAACGAGCGCGTGGCAAAACCCCAATCGGCGGCCTCGCGTCCGGACATGGCATCGCCGGTCAGCATCAGCTCCATGGCGCGGCGCATGCCGAGCAGCCAGGGATGATACTGCATGTCCGGCGGGCTCATCAGCCGCACCGGCGGATATCCGATCTGGGCGTCGTCGGCGACGTAGACGATATCGCAGGCCGTTGCGAGTTCGGTGCCGCCGGCCAGGCAATAGCCGTGCACCTGCGCGACCACCGGCTTTGCCAGGTCCCAGATCGAGAACCAGCCTTCGACGACATGCCGCGACCATTGGCCCGGTCCTGCCGCCGAGTGATAGGGCTGGTCGACCGAATTGTCGGACGACAGGTCGTAGCCTGCGGAGAAGCACGTCCCGGCACCGCGCACAATCGAGATCGAGACCTCGGGATCGCGATCGGCCGCTTCCAGCACCTCGAACACTTCCGCGCGCAGCCGGTTGTTGAGCGCGTTGCGCTTTTCCGGCCGGTTGAGCGTGATCCGCCGCACCCGCGGCCGCGGGTCGTCGACGAGAATATGCTGATACGACATCGCTGCTCCTCCCGATCTTTCGGCCTGTTGAGCGGCCCTCGGCGTATTTAATGCCTGAGATCGGAGAGGAAGTCATCGGCGGTGGGTTTGCGAGCTCCCTTTATTCAAGCCCCGTCCATGATTGCGAGAAGATCTCTCAGGGATTGCTTGCAATTGGCGGCATCGGGTGTGCTGGCGCGCAGCGCTGCAAGGGCGCGGTCGATCGCCTTGTCAACCTTGTGCCACTCGGCCGCCGCCCTCGGCTTCAGTCCCGCTTCAGCCTCGTCCCAGGAGGTCTCCAAATCCTTGATGCGCGTCTTCGCGGCCGTGAGATCGCCTTTATCGACGAGAGTTGCCGTGTCGGTGACAATGGCCCGGAACGATGAGAGGTCCCCAAGCTTCGATGACATCGCCGCTTCGGCTCGCGTGAGGGTGAAGGCCGAGAGCAACGGCCCCGGACAGGTCGCTCCCGCAAGCGCGCCCAACAGGGCTGCGACCAAAATGCCTTTTTGCGTGCGCATGGTTTTTCTCCTTTGCTGATCGGCTTGCACGGCACAAGTGCAACCGCATCCTGAAGATCGATGCATCCGGTTCATATCGTCGTGCCGGCGCTTTCGCGCGGCTACGCGCGCCGCGCCTCGAAGCTGATGAACGCCACCAGCACGACGATGACGGTGAGAAAGCCAATGCTGGTGTAAACGGTCCCGAGGCCGAGGCCGCCATAGGCGCGCGCCTGCGATAAGAGATCACCAAGCGAAGCACCGAGCGGTCGGGTCAGAATGTAGGGCAGCCAGAAAGTCAGAACGGCGTTGCCGCCGAAGTAATATGCCGCACCGATCGCGGCGATGAGTGCGCCGAACGCCACCACCCCGACATTGAACCCAAGGCCGAGCGCTTCTGTCGCCAGATCGCCGGCAGCGGTGCCAAGCGCGAACGTCAGAAGAATGGCCGCCCATAGAACAGTTCGCGCCGCGTGGTGACGATGGTGTGAATCGAAAGCGTACGCTCCGTCCAGTACCAGACCGCAAATGTGGCGGCCAACGCCGCGGCAAACGTGGCAGTGCTCGTGTAGAGACTGATGCCGAGCCCGTCCGTGAGGGCATCGGTGATCTCGGTCCCGACAATGCTCACCAGCACCACGGTCAACCAATAAATCCACGGCGCATAGCGTCGCATCCGCAGTTGCAGCAGCAGGGCTGCCAGCAAAAGCGCGGCCATGACCGCGCCGGTAAGAGCGATACCGAGTCCAACATGCACAGCCAGATAATCCGCCCCCGTCTCTCCGACGGTGGTGGACATGACCTTGACGGTCCAGAAGACAAGTGTGACCTCCGGAACCTTGTTGAGCATAGCGGGGGTGCGCTGTTGCATATGGTCGATCACGGAAACATCCCTCGGAAGTGAAGTGAACTTACAGGCCGTCACACAGACAGCTTGCCGGTCACCCCTTAGAAGCAACTTAGGTCGCGCAACATTTTCTCGTCCCGTTGCAACGCCGGAGGACTTTTTGATGTCTGTGCTGCCCGCTAAGTTGGCCCTAATTCTCACCTGAATAGAATTTAGGGTTTGGACACAGGTCAGGAGAATCGCGACATGAGATCGATGCCCATGCTCTGCGCCACTGTGGTTCTGTTCTCGGCAAGCGCGCTCGCCCGCACCGCCGCGCTCTCGGCCGACCGCGCGGTCGCCGTGCCTTATGCCGCGATTTCGCTGGACGCCGCCGTCGCCGCTGCGGAGAAATACGCTCACGGCAATGCCATCGGCGTCGATTATGAAAAACAAGGGGACGGGCAATGGGTCTACGAAATTGAGGTGCGCAGCGGGCCGAAGGTTTTCGACGTGAAAGTCGATACCGAGAAGGGTACTGTCATTGCATCGACCGAAGGCAAAGCGGATGCCTACAACCGGGATGACAAGACTGACTGACGCGCTTTCAGGCAAGACAAAAGCGGCGGATCTATTTTCTGCTGCCCGTAACCGGCAGGATCGATAATGCGCGTTTTGCTGATCGAGGACGACGGCATGATCGGAGCGGCTGTGCTGCAGGCGCTGAAGGATGCCGCCTATGCCGTCGATTGGGTTACCGACGGCCACACCGCGATCGCCGCCGTCGAGGTCGAGCGTTATGACATTGCGCTTCTCGATCTAGGCCTGCCGAAAAGAGATGGACGGGACGTCTTGCGCCGCTTCCGCAAGATGGACGGCCAACTTCCAGTGATCATCGTCACCGCGCGCGACGGCATCGATGATCGCATCGATGGTCTCGATCTCGGCGCCGACGACTACCTGGTGAAGCCGTTCGAGATTCGGGAATTGCTGGCGCGGATGCGTGCGGTTCTGCGGCGGCCGGGCAGCGGCGCGGCGGCGATCTTGAGCAACGGCGTCATCAGCCTCAACCCCGCAACCCACGAGGTAACGCATGGCGGGGAAACCTCTCGTCTGACCGCACGCGAACTCGCACTGTTACAAGCGCTGCTGGCCCGCCCCGGCAACATCCTCTCCCGCAGCGAACTGGAGAGCCAGATTTATGGCTGGAATGAAGAGGTGGAAAGCAACGCCGTGGAATTTCTCATCCATGGGGTACGCAAGAAGGTGGGCGCTAACGCCATACGCAACGTGAGAGGGGTCGGCTGGATGGTCGACCGCGCGTCATGAGCCGTTCCCTGCAAGGGCGCCTGGTCATCAGTCTGACCGCCATGATCGTCATCGCAGGCGTGATCGCGGGCATCGTTGCATTTCGATTGGCGTTCGATGAAGCCATCGAACTTCAGGACTCCATCCTTCTTCAGGTCGGAACCATTGCAGGCAATATCCGTGTGCCGGAGCCTATCCCCGCCAGCGGCAAGCTGGAGCCGGAAGCGCAAGTGGTGATCGAGGAACTGAACAACGCGCCGGACAAGGACGTGCTGCGGTCCTTGCCGGACGGACTGCACATTGTTTCACGCTCGCAAGCGGCCTGGCGGCTCCTGATCCGGACGCGCGCGGACGGCAGCCGCGTCTTGATCGGGCAACCGATTCATATCCGCAACAAGATCGCAACGAACAGCGCGCTTCATGCGGTTGTTCCACTGGTCGCGCTGCTTCCCTGTCTGGTGCTGGTGGTGACGATCGTCATCCGGCGAACGCTGCGTCCGATGGCGCAATTGGCGGGGCGGCTGGACGCCCGACCGGCCGATGATCTGGAAACGCTTCCGCTGGATGGAACGCCAGGCGAACTGCATCCATTCATTGCGTCTATCAACCACCTGCTGGAGCGCGTGCAGACCCTGATCGACCAGCAGCGGCGCTTCATTGCCGACGCTGCCCACGAGCTTCGAACGCCCATCACGGCCATCAGTCTGCAAGCCGAAAATCTTGGTCAGGTCGAGCTTCCGCCTGATGGCCGCAGCCGGCTTTCCGCGCTCGTCAGCGGAGCCCGCCGTACCGCCCACTTGCTGGACCAACTGCTTGCGCTTGCACGCTATGACGTCGGCCGCGCCCCGGAAGCTCCGGTGACTTCGCTCGATGCATGCACGATGCAAGTTGTTGCGGATCTTTTGCCCAGGGCCACGGAGCGGGGGATCGACCTCGGCTTTGAGATTGTTGAACCTTTGTTGGTGCGGGGCGAACCAGCGATGCTTATGTCCGTCGTCCACAATCTGATCGACAATGCGCTGCGCCACACGCCGGTGGGCGGACGGATCGACATCGGAGTTTATCGCGACGGTGAGCACGTCGTCCTGCAGATCGAGGACACCGGGCCCGGCATTGCGCCGGCCGATTACAAACGGGTATTTGAGCCGTTCGTTCGCGGAAGCCAGGCGGCCGAG
Source organism: Bradyrhizobium sp. (assembly GCA_028290165.1). The sequence continues at coordinate 4,965 of JAQGKJ010000838.1, forward strand.
GGGGGCACCGGGCTCGGCCTGTCCATCGTAAAGCGCATCGTCGAACGGCTTAAGGGCTCGGTGGTGCTGGAGAACCTCCCTACTTCCGGTCTACGGGCGACGGTCAGTCTTCCCGTTCAGACGCTTTGAGTTGCTTGCCAGCCACCGCAACGCCAGCGCCTTAAAATCTTAGCGCCTTGGCCTGCTTGACCTGCGGCAGCGCCAGCACCTTGGCGAGCACTTCCGCCGGCACCGCACCGTCGACCTCGACCAGCGCGATGGCATCGCCGCCCGGCTTGTTACGGCCGAGATGGAAGGTAGCGATGTTGATTTTGGCATCGCCGAGGAGACCGGCGAAGTGGCCGATGAATCCCGGCTTGTCCTCGTTGGTGACGTAGATCATCGACTTGCCGAACTCGGCGTCGACCCGGATACCCTTGATATCGACCAGCCGCGGCTTGCCGTCGGCATAGACCGTGCCCGACACCGAGCGCTCCTGCCGCTCGGTGGTGATGGTCACCGTGATCAGGCTTTCGTAGTCGCTCTGCGCCGCGCGCACGATCTCGTCGACCACCATGCCGCGCTCCTTGGCGACGACCGGCGCGGAGACGACGTTGACGTCGCCCAGCATCGGCCGCAGCAGGCCCGACAGCGCCGCCGAGGTCAGTGCCTTGATCTTCATCTCGGCAACATGACCCTCATAGGTGATCTGGACCTTCATGATCCCGGTCTCGGTAA
>JAQGKJ010000015.1 GCA_028290165.1 Bradyrhizobium sp.
TTACCGAAGGCGTAAATGCGTTTCTGGCACAGAAATACAAGCTCGCGATGGCGCGGCTCAAACCGTTCGCCGAGAGCGGGAGCGCCAAGGCTCAATCGTATGTGGGCGGCATGTACGAGAGCGGTCGAATAGAGCGCAATTACACCGAGGCTATCCGCTGGTACCTTTTGGCGGAGGAGCAGAGCGATCCCAACAGCCAATCGCACTTAGGCTATCTGTACGACAAGGGGCTCGGTGCCGCACGCGACGAAAAGGTCGCGGCTCAGTGGTACGCGAAGGCGGCCGATCAAGGCAACGCATGGGCGCAGATGAATCTGGGATTGCTCTACGTCAAAGGCCAGGGGGTGCCGCTTGACTACACGAAGGCGATATTCTGGTTACGCAATGCCGCGGACCAGCACGACAGCTATGCTGAATATAATCTGGGCTTTGCCTATGAGAGCGGGGTGGGTGTTCCCAAGGATACGCAGAAGGCCATCGAATGGTATAGCAAGGCCGCCAATGGCGGCAATCCGGAAGCCAGCGCCCGGCTGGCAGGGCTGACCAGTGAAAATTCCTTCTGGCAGGTTCTGTTCCGCCACATCGGATTGTTCGGCGGGCACTGAGAGCAGGTGCAAATCGCACCATCTTGCGCTCGGGTCTGTCGCACCGTTTGAGGTTGCCTGGAATAGGCAGGGAGCGCAGGGGTTAGCCCTCTCAAATGCCGACCGTTGCTATCGCTTGTTATCGCGCCGAGGCAAAACGCTGGTAAGATTGGCCGCGACAAGAGCCTAACAACCGGGAAATACCGCAGGGCAGTCAACGTTTCACTGGGAGGACATCAGCAAGGAACTGACGCGACGTCACGCATTAGCCGGAGCCGCAGCGATCGCGACGACACCTGTTTTACCGTCCAAACCTGTGAAGGCGGCCGCTCCGATCGCGGACAAGCAGGCGCCAAGTTTTTATCGTTACAAGATCGGCGACATCCAGGTCACGGTGGTTTCCGACGGCAGAAATACTTTCCCGCTCGAGGATTCCTTCATCACCAATGCGAAAAAGGAGGAGGTCAACGCCGCGCTTGAGAAGGCATTCTTGCCGCGCGATATCTTCACGATCTACTTCGCGCCGTTGGTGATCAATACCGGCGGCAAGCTCGTCGTGATCGATACCGGCAATGGCGCGGTCGCGAAAGTCAACAGCAAGGGCGCGAACGGACAGTTCGCCGATAACATGGTCGCGGCGGGCTTCGATCCAAAGGCGGTCGACATGGTGGTGATCTCGCACTTTCACACCGACCACGTGAACGGCCTGCTGGCTGCCGACGGCACGCCGGCGTTTCCGAACGCCGAAATTCTGGTGCCTGCAACCGAGTGGAAGTTCTGGATGGACGACGGCGAGATGAGCCGGGCGCCTGCGGGCCGCATACAGGGCCTGTTCAAGAACAATCGCAACATCTTCGAGGCGGGCCTGAAGAAGAAAGTCACGCCCTATGAATGGGGCAAGGAAGTCGCGCCGGGCCTGCTCGCGGTCGAAACCGTCGGTCATACCCCGGGCCACACCTCCTATGTGCTGTCGTCGGGTTCGGGCAAGGTGTTCATCCAGTCGGATGTGACCAACAATCCGAATCCGTTTGCGACCAATCCGGGTTGGCACGCGTTCTTCGACCAGGACGGCGATGTCGCGGAGAAGACCCGTCGCCGGGTCTACGACATGGTGGTTGCCGACAAGCTGCAGGTGCAGGGCTTCCACTATCCGTTCCCCGGGCTTGGCAACCTCGTAAAGGACGGCGACGGCTACCGGGTGGTGCCGGCGCCGTGGAATCCGACGATCTAGGCAATTGGGCGCGTTTTCTCTACGCGAACCGGTGCCCACTATGCTTGAAAACGCGATGGGCATCTTGACGAAGGCGGGGCGCGGCCTTATAGCCGCGCCCATGATCAACGCCGCGACCTTCCTTGCCGCTCGCCGCCGCCGCATTTTCGCGGTATGGGCGGACGTCTGCGTTTAAGATCGTTTGCCTCTGCCGCCGGACCCGGTCCGCGGCATGTTCATTCCCACACAGCGCGATCTGATCCGGCGGCTCCTACGTCAAGCAGGAGTTTGAAAATGTATACGCCTCCCATGTTCAAGCCCGATCGTGCCGCTAGCCTTGCCTTTGCGGAAGCATGCGGATTCGGCACGGTCTGCGCCTGGGACGGCGCCAAGCCGATCGCATCCTCGCTGCCGTTTTACCTTACCTCAGCCGATGACGGCACGCCGCGCGCGGCGTTTCACGTCGCCCGTCAGAATCCGCTGCTGAAGCTGGCGGACGGCAAGTCGTCCTGGCTGATGACCGTCAACGGTGCGGATGCCTATGTTTCGGCCGATTGGTACGTATCGCCGGACCAGGTGCCGACCTGGCTCTATCAAGCCGTGCATCTGACGGGCACGGTGCGGATATTATCCGATAGCGAACTCGGACCGCATCTCGATGCGCTCAGCGCCAAGTTTGAAAATTGGCTGGCGCCGAAACCACCTTGGGCCTCGTCCAAGATGACGGCAGGGCGTCTGGATGCGATGAAAAAGGCGATCGTCGGCCTGGTGATGACGGTCGAGGAGATCGAGGGCAGCTTCAAGCTCAACCAGCACAAATCGGACGTCGATCATGTCGCTGTTGCGACCGCGCTGTCGCGGCAACCGGAGGCAGCCGCGCAGGTTTTGGCAAACGAAATGCGTGCGCTGCGACCGCAGCTGTTCGCAGTCCAGACGAAACAATTGAATGCTATGGCGATGCCTGAAGGAACCATGAAATGAGCACGAAAAAGACCGTCGGCATTCTCGGTGCGTCCGGTTACACCGGCGCCGACGCAGTGCGCCTGTTGGCGCGGCACCCGAATGTCGAGATCGCTGCGCTGACCGCCAATACACATGCCGGCAAGGCGATGGACGAGGTATTTCCGCATTTCTTCATGCTGGACCTGCCGCGGCTCGTGGAATGGGAAAAGGTCGACTGGACAAAACTCGACGCGGTGTTCTGCGGGCTGCCGCATGGCACGACGCAGGAGATCATCGCGGCCGTCATGGCCGCCAACCCGGGCATCAAGATACTCGACATGTCGGCGGATTTCCGGCTCCGCGACATGGGCGTCTATGCGCAATGGTACGGCCACGAGCACCGCGCGCCAAAACTTCAGGGTGAAGCCGTCTATGGTCTCACCGAATTCTACCGCGAGAAGATCACCGCATCGCGGCTGGTCGCCTGTCCCGGCTGCTATCCGACGGCGGCGCTGCTGGCGCTGGTGCCGATCGCGCGAGCAAAACTGATCGACGTCGACGACATCGTCATCGACGCGAAATCGGGCGTCACCGGCGCCGGCCGCGGGCTCAAGCAGAACACGCTGTTCAGCGAAGTAGGCGAGGGGCTTTCGCCCTATTCGGTGGGCACGCATCGGCACGCGCCGGAGATCGAGCAGGAGATCGGCGTTGCCGCAGGCTCGTCTGTAACGGTGAACTTCACGCCGCATCTCATTCCGATGGCCAGGGGCGAACTCTGCACGTCCTACGTCAAGCTCGACGGCGCCAGCGCCGATGATCTGCGCGCGGCGCTGAGCGCGGCCTACAAGGACGAACCGTTCGTGCATGTCGCGAAAAAGGGCGTGCTCCCGCAGACTCAGAATGTGCGCGGCTCGAACTACGTGCAGATCGGCGTCTTCGCCGACCGCATCAAGAACCGCGCGATCGTGATTTCAGTGCTCGATAACCTGGTGAAGGGCTCGGCGGGGCAAGCAATCCAGAACATGAACCTGATGCTCGGGTTTCCCGAGACCACCGGACTCGAGCAGATCGCGCTGTTTCCATGAAGTGGACGACGACGTCCAGCGCTCGATCCTCTTGCTCGTCATGGCCAGCCTTATGCCGGGCATCCACGTCTTGGCTGCACGCAAGCAAGGAAGTCGTGGAGGGCCGGGACATAGGCGAGCGAAAGCATCGCCGTCCTTCGGACGGCTATGCCCGGCCATGACGTTGAACGGATAAATCGCGTCAAACCAGCTTGAAAATCGCCAGCGCCAGCACGGCCTGGGCCAGGAAGCCGACGGTGAAGGCCAGCGTGCGGAACACCGGCAGTCCGAGCGTGTAGACGATCAGATGCGCGACGCGGGCCCAGAAGTAGACCGCGCAGGCGTAAACGGTCCACTTCGTCGAATAATCGATCTCGGCAAGGATCAGCACCAGGGGTGCGAAGATGACGAGGTTTTCCACCGCGTTGTCGTGCGCGAACATCAGGCGCGTAGCCCATTCCGCGTGCGGTTTGTCGTTGCGCGAGGGATTGGCCATCGCGCCGGAGAGGCCGCGAATCTGACAGCGATTTAAGATGTAGGGAATCCACAGCAGTCCCGTCAAAATAACCGTCAGCGTCAGCCAGAACAATTCACGCGTCATGGGCGTCCCCCTCACTCGATTTTCGAATCTCGTCCCGGCGGGACGGCCCGTTATAATCAAACGCGCGGCGTTGCGCTACGCGCGGACCCGGACGTAACTGCCGGGCGCGTCTTCGATCGGCGGCAACGCCTCGGTGCCGACCGTACGCGCCGGCACTTCCTCGGCGTCGATGCTCTTTAGCCATTCGCGCCAGTCGGGCCACCACGAGCCCTTATGCTCCTGTGCGCCCTTGAGCCAGTCCGCAAGCGTCACGTCCTTGATATTGTCGTTGGTCCAAAACTGGTACTTGCCTGACGCCGGCGGGTTGACCACGCCGGCGATATGACCGGACCCGGACAGCACGTATTTCACCGGCCCGCCGAAAAACTGCGAGCCGTAAAGCACCGAATCCGCCGGCGCGATGTGGTCCTCGCGCGTCGCCAGATTGTAGATCGGCACCTTGACCTTCGACAGATCGAGCAGCGTATTGTCCAGCACCATGCTGCCGGTCGACAGCCGGTTCTCCAGATAGCAATTGCGCAGGTAATAGGAATGGTTGGCCGCCGGCATCCGCGTGGCGTCCGAATTCCAGTGCAGGAGGTCGAACGACGAGGGCGGCTGTCCCTTGAGGTAATTGCTGACGACATAGGACCAGATCAGATCGTTCGAGCGCAGCATGTTGAAGGCCATCGCCATCTTGCTGCCTTCGAGCACGCCGGATTCCTGCATGTCGCGCTCGAGCGCCGAGATCTGGTCTTCGTCGACGAACACCAGGAGATCGCCGGCATGGGTGAAATCGACTTGCGCTGCCAGGAACGTCGCCGAGGTCACGCGCACCCGCCGCTTTTCCGCAAGCCAGGCCAGCGTCGAGGCGAGCAGCGTGCCGCCGACGCAGTAGCCCATGGTGTGGACCTTCAATTCGCCGGTGGCGCGCTCGATGGCGTCCATCGCCGCCAGCGGACCTTCCTTCATGTAGTCGTCGAAGGTTTTGCTTCCCAGGCTCCGGTCCGGGTTGACCCACGAAATCACGAACACCGTAGTGCCCTGATCGACACACCATTTGATGAAGGATTTTTCCGGCTTGAGGTCGAGGATGTAGAACTTGTTGATCCACGGCGGCACGATCAGAAGCGGGGTGCGCAGCACATTCTCCGTCGCAGGCGCATACTGGATCAGCTGCATCAGCTCGTTCTGGAAGATCACCTTGCCCGGCGTCGTCGCCATGTTGACGCCGACGACGAGATTGGAAGGGTCGGACTGACGGATGCGCAGCGTGCCGCGTCCGGCCTCA